>DATGZC010000116.1:0-4340 GCA_035297345.1 Bathyarchaeia archaeon | reverse complement strand
GGAATCCAGGGATTTTACATTTTACGATTTTCAACTGGATCCCGGATCAAGTCCGGATGACAAAATTAAAAACTAAAATCTCGCCCCCTCGTCCACGACCATTTTTTTCTTGATCGACCGGCCGCCCCGGCGGGTCATCGTGATTATCTTGTCTTTGTCTTTCGTGATCTGCTGTTCGAGTTCTTCGTATACACTATCAACAGAGCCTTCGATTGATTCCGTCGTATCTTCACCGCGATATTTCTGGTACGGCGTGAAAAGCATCACCTCAACCCGGAACTTTCCCTTCTTGTCGAGATCGATTTCCACCTCCGCGCTCACTTCAGCGTCCTTTCTGAATGACCGGAAAAACTTTCCCAGTTTTTCGATTTTTTCTGTCACATAATCTTTCGTCCTGTCGTCGATCTTGACCTCCTTGAAAAGATAGCGGATGTTCATACGGCTTGAAAATTACAGATAAAAGACCTATGACTATTATACTAAATATTACGCCTTGAGTACAAATAAAAAAGCGGGCGCAGCTCTTGTGAACCGCACCCGCTGAAACACATACTAAATGCCCAGCCTTTCCATCACCGCCCTTGCAATAGCCGGCCAGGCTATCGTTGCATCGCAGAAAACCTCCGCCGTCATTCCCCCCTCCTCCGGCGGAACAAATTTCCCCCAGGAAATACCTTCCTCATACGTGCAACCAGACAGGCCACCATCTTGGACCAAAGCAGTGCTGATTCTCACCGCATAGTGAAATCTGGCAAATGCGCCATGTTCTTCGCCTAGACGTACACCGCGAATATCAAGATAGGGACCGACTTGCTGCGCCCAGTTTCGGGGCGCTCCTCCTCCGATGGTAAAAATTCCAAGTCTCTTCCCGGATTTCACGGCGTCTTCCACCTGATCAGAATACTTTTCCCAATCGAGGAAATCGTCGTACCCAGCATACTGTTCTCCCGCAAGCCTTTTCTCAAAACGGTAAATTGAGTAATCGAGTCCTGTTTCAGAGTCCGACGGGGAAGGGATGTAAATCGGAATACCCTGGAGAAACGCACTTTTGAGAGGTGACCTCGCATCTTTCGGCATTTTTTGCGAAAGCTTTTCTCCAATACGCCTGTTTATCTCCGAGCTGGACAGGATGTGATCCGGTAAGACACCCTGCCAAATTTCTTGCAGAAATTCTTCCGCCCGGTCCATATTTTTTTCGAGCTCCAGCGTATCGTAAACCCTGTTGTACCCCTTGTGATAGAGATCTCTGTCACTCACTCCGTGCGGAACCTTGTAATGCTTGCCGCGAATGCTTTGATTGAGGCCGTGAAGCATCAATGCACCGGTGGAAACGAGGCAACTGAAGTCAAAATGATCGATGAAATCGCAGATCACCAAGCCCATTTGACCCACAGTCATCGCTCCAGCGAGAGTGAGAACTTTGAAGCAGTCTTTGTCGAGCACCATCGCCTCGAGCACATCAGCCGCCTCCCCCATCTTCCTTCCCTGAAAAGATGTCTGCGACATCGCCCGGAGCATTTGGTCAAAATTTCCGATCTTATGAAGATCCAGAGGCTCGAGAGGAATGAGCCCCTCCCCATCGCCATATTTTGCGGAATTTCTTTTACCACAAAGTTTTTTGTCCATTTCCCTCTCCCTACTTCGAGAATTTTCGTCCAATGAGATTGTAAACGAGTTTTGCCGCCGCGTAATCGGTTTTGTTGTCGGGAATAACCTCCACAACATCAAATCCGACCACGTTTTTTCTGCAAAAAAGCAGGTTGGCGATATGCATGAACTTGTCCCAGCCGATTCCGCCGGGTTCGAAGGTTCCCGTCCCCGGAAAATCCGCTCCGGAGAAAACATCAACATCAACTGTGAGCCAGACATTGCGGTTTGCTATTTGATCAATGATATCTTCGGAACTTCCCCAAAAATTCGCCGGGATGACATTTTTCATCAAGTCATTGCTGACGAGAAATTCGTATTCCATCTCGGACATCGACCTGATGCCAATCTGAACAATCTGGCATCCAAGCTCATAAACCCGCCGCATCACCGTCGAATGGGCAATTTTTTGCCAGGTCTCTTCATAATCTCCTGTGTGATCGCGCATATCAGCATGCGCGTCGAATTGAACAACCGTCAAATCGGGAAATTTTTTATGGGCCGCCTGTATCGCACCGAGGCTGACGGTATGCTCCCCGCCCAATACCACAGGAAATAATCCCTGTTGAATTACTTTGGCGATTTCTTCCCGGATTGTTCCGGTTACGGGATAGGGACCCCATCCTTTCAGCTCTTCGTCGAGGTGCTTCTCGGCGATTTTCACCTCGCCGCAAGTCCGCTTCCAGAGAAGAAGATCAAACTCCTCGACTTGCTCTTTGAGCTGGCGGCAAATCGCACGCGGCGCCTTGGCGGTTCCTTTCTCGCCCGACACCGTTCCTTCATACGGCACGCCAATCAGCACCACATCCGCTTCAGCCAAGGAAATATCTCTGATCATTTCACTCGATGCCTTCATGATTTTCTCCTCCTCACCATTCGTGTTCTCGCAGTGCATCATCGTCGAAACGATAGTTTGCGTTTTTGAGAAGTTTTGCAATTCCGACAAGATTTCTGGCCGCTAGACGGATGTCAATTCCCGTATATGCGAACCTCTTTTCTCCAATTAGCCGTAGTCCCAATCGCACCCCTCTTTTTTCGAGAAGCGAGTGTTGGAAAATAAATCCGTACGGCAAGGGAAACATTCCCATTTGAATCAATGCCGCTGAAATTTGAGACATCATTAGCATTGCACCTTCCATCAATTGCGACGCTAGAATAACAAAAGGTTTTCCTTCCAGCGGATCGCGCCCAGTTTGGTTAGTAATCTCCCAACGATTGTTTTCCAGAGCCGTCATTTTTTCAATGAGACAATGCAGGAGCGAAGACGCCGATCCCCAATAAACCGGAGTTGAAAATGCAATTGCATCAGCCTTTTCGATTTCCGCTAAAACTGCATTTGTGTCATCCTCATGCACGCAAGGATAAACGCATGTGCGAGGGCCTTTCGAATAGCATCCCTCGCACTGAGCAATATCCTTTTCAGCAAGAAGAATTTTTTTCGCCTCCCCGCCAAAGCCAGCCACCCAATCAAGCAGCCCGGAAAGAAGCGTGTCACTATGACTCTTTTCCTTCACAGCTCGTGGACTGGCGCTTATTCCCAAGATCTTAATCTTTTCAGTTTGCATGCCCGTTTTCTTCCTCCGTATAATTTTATAAAGCCTCATTCAAGGCTTTTTTGTTAAGATTACTAAACCACACAATAGCAAAAAACCGCTTGAAATTGCAAGTGTATGTTATACTTCAAGCATGAAAAATATTTTTGCGGCTAAAATTGCTAACAAAGAACTGGAGTTAATATTGAAAAGAAAACAAGACGTTCGCATCCTGAAAAGTTGCGTTCCGGAATATGTATTCGAAATACGTGAAGTCGAAACCGACGATAAAATCGGCTTGATAAATTTTAGGCCGATTTTGACATCCGAATTGGAAGAATACGGCGGTCATATCGAGTACGAAGTGGATGAAAAATTTCGCGGAAATAATAACGCTGCAAAAAGCTGCTTCTTATTGTTTCCTTTACTGAAAAAATTGAAAATAAATCCGGTTATCGTCACTTGCGACCCGTCAAATATCGCTTCAGTGAAAACTTGTGAAAAAATTGGCGGAAAATTGATTTCAACGAAAGAAATTGAAATAATGCCAGACAAGAAAAGACTGACAAATAAATATTTTATAGAATTGAATTAACCTATGAAAATTCTTTCGTAAACCAAATAAACTTTTTTTCTTTCCTAAGGCCTATTTTTTTGTAAAATTTCAAAGTTTTTTTGTTGAACGCTGGCGCGTCAAGAAATACCATTTTCATTCCTTTTTTCTTCGCCAGTCGCAAAACAAATTTTATAAGTTTCGTCCCTATTCCCTTGCTTCTGTGTTCATTTTTCACGACAATCATATCAATCCACAATTCTTTGCCCAAACTAATCTGGGCTGAAATAAAACCAACAATTTCAGCATTATCTTCCGCAACATAAAAAATACCTTTCTTTATAAAATCCGCTAAATATTTTTCGACAAATTTATCATCGCCCGGAAAAATAAACTCCGGTGTTTTTGTGAGGGCTATACATTTTTTGGCATCTGCTATTTTTGCTTTACTGATTTTCATAATGTTATAAAATACAAAATACTAACTAAAATCCCACCATTTGCACTTCTTCGTCGAGTTGGATACCGAATTTGTCGCGAACGCGGGTTTTCGCCATCGCGACCAGCGTCAAAACATTGTCAGCTGTTGCGTTTCCCGTGTTCACGAT
>DATGZC010000115.1:0-1536 GCA_035297345.1 Bathyarchaeia archaeon | reverse complement strand
ACGATATTTTGATCGACCCTGAATTCAAGAAAGTGCTTGTTTTCGGCCGGACCAAACACGGCGTCGAAAAACTTTCCAAAAAACTTTTGACGCGCGGCTTCCGGTCTGAATCGATCCACGGCAACAAATCGCAAGGCCAGCGCCAGCGCGCCCTCAAAAAATTCAAAGACAACCAGGTCCAGGTGCTCGTCGCGACCGACGTCGCCGCCCGCGGACTCGACATCGACGGCGTGACCCACGTCATCAATTTCGACATCCCCGCGACTTACGAAGACTACATCCACCGCATCGGCCGCACCGGCCGCGGTTCCAAAAAAGGCAAAGCTTTGACGTTTATTGAATAATATTTTGTTTCAAAACAGCCCCCCCTGCTCACGAGCGGCGGGGCTGTTTTTTATCGTTCAATCACTGATATTTGCAAATCGCAATTTTTTCGCCGTCCGCGGCGATGTAGGTGGCGGGAATTTCTGTCCAGCAGCCAGAATTGAAATAGCGGATTTTGCCGCGCTTTTTCTGCAGAGCTTTGTGGGTATGCCCGCAAAAGATGCAATCCGCTCCGCGAAGGCTCGCAAAAAGAATCGCCCGCGACGCGACTTTCTCTGAATTGCGCATCCAGAGCTTGCTTTTCCGTTTGACGTAGCGGCTCATTCGCTTGTCCGGAAAATCCACCAGCTGGATGAAATTGTATATGCTTTGAGCAATCACGCTCAAAAAAGGATTGTTGGTGAGAAAGTTGTCGAACTGATGCCCGTGAATGGCCAGATATTTTTTGTTCTTGACCCGCCAAGTATAGACGTTGTAGGCTTTCGCGCCGGTGAGCGCGGCAAAGACTTTCGCGAGGTCCTTGTCGTGATTTCCCACAACCCAGCGCACCTTCCGGGTTTTCGAAATATGCGCCAGAAGCGCCAGAAATTTCCAATCGTCGCTCCGCAGGCGGTTGAGATTCAGATCCTCAAAAACATCTCCGAGCAAAATCAATTTTTTGAAATCGAAGCCCTTGAGAAACTCCGCGGCTTCTTTGGCGCGGCTCACCCGCGATCCCAAATGGAGATCCGAGATGATGAGCGTATGGGATCTGTTTATATTTTTATTTTTATTCATCGCTGATTCATTTTACCACATCGGCGCGGTGGATGCATTTCGAAGTTAAATACTTACCTCCATACTTACCTCGATAAGTATTTCCGTCCCAAACAAATAACCATGCGCAAAAACAGCTAGGACAAAGTTCGAAATATCAGGAAAGCGTCCACGGACTCCGGCGGACGCTTTTTTCTTCGCCGATTTGCAGAGCCTCAATTCGTTTGCTAAAATTTCTTAGTAATGGATACAAGCTACTTGCCCAAACGATACAGATACAACCCGCCTCCCAAGAGGACCGGCCGGGGTTTTCTTTTGCTGCTGCTGATCGCCATCATCATCGGGGACGCCGCCTATATGATCGACCAGCACCGAAAATCTCACTCAAATCTCGCCGAAGCAAACACCAATCAAAGCGCAGCGCCCGCCCAAGAGGCGCCGAAGATCGAGCTTATC
>DATGZC010000114.1:0-4819 GCA_035297345.1 Bathyarchaeia archaeon | reverse complement strand
AATGCCGAGGTTATACATGATCGGTGCAAGAGAGTATATCAAAAATCTTTTGAATGAGTTGAGAATTCCGCCGAATATGCCGCTGATTCCCAGAAAAATCGGGCTCAAAAACATTATGCGAGTGAGCGTGGAGACGCCCTGCAATTTTTCGCCGGAAAATCCCGGAGTGATCAATTTCATCAGTTCAGGCGCAAAAATCGCGAAAATTGCGGAAAGGATCACCAAAAACAAAAGCGCGGTGGTAAGAAAAACATTCACCAGTTCCCAGGCCTCGTCTTTTTCGTCTTTGGCAACGAGGCTCGTGAAGACGGGAATAAAGGCGGCGCTCAAGGCCCCGAGAATCAGGAGGTTATAGATCAGGTCCGGGACGCGAAAAGCGGCATAGTATATATCAAGCGCGTCGCCAGCTCCGAAATGGGAGGCGAGGATGCGGTCGCGCAAAAGCCCCAAAACGCGGCTCAAAATCCCGGCCATGGCAATCACAAACGCCGCCGAGGCGACAGAGCTCGACGGATGAGAATTCAAAAATTTTTGACGGATTGCTTTGATCATGAACTATTTTTCAACAGCCATTCCCACAAATCTGTCTGTATCCAAAACAGCCTCCATTTTATATGAATTGCCAGATTGTTTCAAGCCGTCCGGCCACCGCCAGATGGTCCTCAAATTGTTGGGCAAAGATACTTCAGAAACCAGCTTGCTCCCGACACTGCCGGATTGTTTCTGATAGAGCACAGAAAATGAATCGGCCGGGTGCTGGAGTGCATCGAAACTCAATTTGAACGGCAAAATATATTTGTATGTAAGGGTGACTGATTCACCCGGGCTCACATAAACCCAATTGGCAAAAACCGTCTTGTTGTTCTCGTCAAAAATTTGCGTTCCGGACTGGTCGTCGATGCGAGTGGAATCTTCCTCGGTTTGGACTTGCGGATCTCGCTTGAAGCCGAGCGATTTGTAGTCAAGTGCGGCAGGGACGGTCTCACGCGTCTGTCCGTCCGCAGAAAGAAGTTTTGCGTCTTTTGGAACATAAACGCGCATCCAATCGCCATTCACCTTGTTCCACCAATCGTATTTTTCATTTCCTCCGTTGTGATTGCGCGTCACGGAAACCGTGTCGATGATGCTCCCGTCTTCTTGAATGTTGCTGTGATGATCGATCGTTTCATCGATCACGCCGTCGGTCTTGTATCCGTCGATGTTTGTGTTTATCACGCTCAAATAATCCTTGTCCGTGTTTAATATTTCCCCCGACCATTTCTGATCTGAAATGAGTTTTTGAATATTGTAGTTTCTTGAATAAAGAAGCAGATGCTTTTGAGCCAGAGCCATGTTGAACGCCTTCAGCGTCTTGAGGACGGAATCAATCCCCCTTTCTCCCATCACTTTGTCCAATATTTTCGGCGTGAGGTCCGCGACAAATTTTTTTGGCTGATTCAACTCTTTGTCAAAGTCCATCTCAACCTCCTGCTGGGTGACTTCCGTGAAGTTGCCGGCGTCGACGGTTTTTCCATATTCCGGCATATCGATCGGCCCGGTCACCTTCAGAAGGTCCTCAAGGAGTTCGGGTGTGACTGCGATTACCCCGTCGACCGTCGGTCCGCCCGTTTTTTCATAGAACCAAGCCACTTTTTCAGCCGAGGTTGGAAAATCAGGAAACCAGTTGGCGTCATGCATCGTCCAAACAGCGCTCATTTTTTGGATCGGAGAGGGCGGAATCACGCGAGCTTTGAGCTGGCCGTCCGGATTGTATATGTCATCCACGAAAAGTTTTTTCAGGCGTCCGCTTGAAATATCAAGGATGCCATAGCTGCCGATGAAACCGCCGGTCGCGCGCATTTCCTGGTTGTTTTCAAAGAGGAACAGATATTTTCGCGGTCCGTTGTATCCGAGAACGTCAAGGAATATTTGTGAATAGTCCAAAAAATTCTTGAGGCTTGCATTGATGGCCGGCAGTCCGGCTTTGAGCTGAGAAAATTGATTCCGCGTTTCGGATGGCAGGTCATCAATATTCACCTTGTTCAAATCATCCTGGGCTTGGGAAAGTTCGACGCTTGATTTTTGAATTCCATCCCGCAAATTCAAAAACAAATCAGTGAGTGATGGCTGATTGGATTGATTTGCGCTGTCCAATGGATTGCCGAGAGAATTGAGCGATTTCGCCGAATCAGCCAGACTTTTCCCGGCCAGAGAAAAATGTTCGCCGGCGGAAATGACATAATTGGCGCTGGCAACTTTTGACATTCCCGGAACAAAACGCAAAATTTCACTGAAATTTCCGCCCATCTGGCCGATGTCGCGGCTGGCATTGGAAAGAATTTGATACGACTCGGAAAAATCCACCGAGGCTTTCTCAAATCGGCTGTTTGAAAGATTGTCTTTCGCCTCGGCAAATTGTCCGAGAGCTTTTTTAGCGTTTGCCGTGAGAGCTGTTTTCATATCAAGCGCTCTTTGGACATATGAAAGGGCAGGAATTGAAAGACAAAACAAAAGCAAAATGGCTGCGAATGAAAAAGCATAGCTGAGTCTCGGGACGAAGTCAGAAAAAATTTGCATCAGAACTCGCTTGGATGGTCTCACCCGCTTTTTCAATGAGAATATGCTCGGCTTTTTTTCGGGCTTAGCCGGCTCTGCGGATTCCATCAAGCTCAATTTTTCCGAAAATGTTTCAATTCTTGGAAAAAAATTTTCGTCAGGCTTGATCTCCGGCTGATATGATTCATTTGGGACATTGAAATATTTTTCAAACAGTTCTGGCTGCGGCTGGAACTTGGCGGCATTTGATTGTAGAGATGCATTGAAAGTATCTCTGTCCGGATTCAGACGCGAACCATGTATCACTGCCGCCTTTTGCTTCGTGGAAAAGTGATTGATCGCGTTTCTGCTCTCGGAAATATTTTTTGGCCTTACAACGTCAGCCAAGCGCAGATTCGATCCTTTTCTTGGGGAACGAGCCTCAAAGGTTTCATTTTCGCGGATTGTTTTTTCCGGCAAAGCGACTGTTCGCCTCAATTTTCTTATCCTTCCCAAATCCAAAGAGCCGTCGGGATTCACCGGTTTTACATCGAACATCTGGGGAAAAATGTTTTTTCGTTTTGGCATAAGCTTCCCAAGGCTAAACCTTGGGGGCGCCCCCAAGGTTTAGTCTTGGGAAGCGATTTGATAAATTTGCAGCGTTTCTGTGGCCATCTTTTTCCAATCATATTTGTTAACCTGATTTTTTCCGGCCGCGATGAGATTTTTTCGCAAGGCATTGTCTGTCAGGACTTTTTCGATCGCTTCGGCCGTTTCGGAAATTCCCCGCGGATCGAAGAAATGGGCAGCTTGCCCCAGAATTTCGGGCAGGCACGATGCATTGGAGCTCACAACTGGCACATTTCTTGCCATCGCTTCAAGCGGCGGAAGTCCGAAACCTTCATAAAGCGAAGGAAAAACATACAGCTTTGCTTCCCGATAGACAGTCGGCAGGTCATCTTCGCCGATATGGCCGGGAAACGCAACTCCTGAAACATGATTGTCGGCAACAAATCTTTTCAGCCGTTTGTAAAAATAGTCTTCTTTTCCGGCGAGGATCAAATTCAAACCAGGATGCTTTTTGGCAACTTCTTTGAAAGCCGAAATTAGCCGATCCAAATTTTTATGCGGATAGGCATTTCCAACATACAGGATGTACGGCCTCATTATACCATATTTTCGAAGGATTGTTTCAGCTGTTTCGGACTTTGGATTTTCAGTCGTGTCCACGCCTTCGTACGTGACAACAATTTTTTTCGGACTTATTTTGAAGTTTTCGAGAATATCTTTTTTTGTATGCTCTGAAACTGCTATGATTTTTGCCGATTTTTTCACAGCCCGGCTGATCACGCGGTGATAAGCCTTTTTCTTGAAAAAGTATATCGGTGCCGACAACGTTGAGGCGCGCCTCGTCGGATAGCGAAAAAGGATGAGGTCGTGAATCGTGACCAGAAATTTTCCTTTGTAGGAGATCGGAATATTGAAGTGCGGAAAATGAACAAGATCAAGTCCGCATTTTTCGAGCAATTTCGGCATCTGGATTTGTTCCTGCAGCGAATACCAAGGGATATCCGCCAGAACCTTCGTGAAATTCCGGCTTCGCGGCCGAAAGTCATCCCAGTTCTCTTTTCGGAGAAATACAAAAAACTGGTGGGAATTTTTTGCATGCTCCCCTTTTGAAGATATATTCTCCAAATTTTCGATCAATTTTTGAGTATATCGCCCGAGTCCCTTTCCGATCGGACCGAAAAAGCGGGCATCGATTCCAATGCGCATGATTTCCAACTGAATTTTTGAGATTGCTTGGTTCCCATTTTTTTGAGCTTGTTGAACAAATTTTTGTCGGATAAGATTGTTTCCATCGCCTTGGAAAGTTCGGTCGGTCGATCAGCGTCCACGAGTATCGCGGCCGCTCCGGCAACTTCAGGAATCGAAGAATTGTGCGAAGCCACGACCGGCGTTCCGCAAGCCATCGCTTCCAAGACTGGCAGGCCGAATCCTTCGAAGAAGGACGGATAGACAAAAATTGAGGCAAGGCTATAAACATACGGCCGGTCATTCCTTTCGATGTATCCGGCAGTTCGGACGTTTTCTTTCTCAATCATTTTTTTACAAAGCGGGCTGACATTGCCGGCCAAGACCAACTCGAATCTTTCAAGATCGTTGTTTTTTTGGGTGAGCTGTTTGTGTGCCGCGATGATCGATCGGATATTTTTTCTCGGTTCGATATTGCCGAGATAAAGGATAAATTTTTCGGGCAAGGCATATTTTTTTCGAATTTGTTGAAGCTTCGGATCACTTGCAT
>DATGZC010000113.1:0-3957 GCA_035297345.1 Bathyarchaeia archaeon | reverse complement strand
GATCTACTCCTCAAGATGAAACGACTGCGGCTGAGGTGTCCGCGCCGGAAAACAATGCTGAAAATACTCCTTCCCCATCACCTCTTCCCGCAGCTGACATAGCTCCAGCGCCATCAAAAAGTCTTCCTCCAAAATTCCTCATCGATATCCCCTTCTATTCCCAGGCGCCGCTTGGGAAGTGGGACGCTTTTCACGAAGAAATGTGCGAAGAGGCTTCAATTCTCAATGCAGGGCTTTATCTTGAGAACAAAACTTTGACGAAAGACCAGTTCGAAGCGGACCTTCAAAAAATGCAGAAAATCGAAAAAGATAGCGTCGGCGAATGGAAAAGCACAACTGTCGCCCAAACCAAAAAATGGGCGGGCGTCTATTTCGGAGATAACTTAAGTATCAAAATAATCGACAACCCGACCGTCGCAGATATTGAGGCCGAAGTGGCTGCAGGACACCCGGTCGTCGTGCCGCTCGCCGGCCAGGACATCGGCAACCAGAATTTCACCCCGCCCGGACCGGTCTATCATATGCTCGTCGTCAAAGGCTATGACGCAGTGAATTTCATCACAAACGACGTCGGCACAAGAAAAGGAAACTCCTATACGTACCAAAAAGAAGTAATTATGAAGAATATGCACGATTGGAACGCGAAGAATATTCATTTGGGAGCGAAAAAGGTGTTGGTACTTTATAGATAGTCTGAATAATATAACCCGGCTTAATTTTAAATTTTCAATTTTAAATTTGAAATGAATTTTAAATGACTAAATTTAAAACTTTTTCAAATTTAATAATTTAGATTTGATTTAAAATTTGAAATTTAGACTTTAAAATTCGGCATGAAAAAAGATTTGCAAGCAAAACTTATTCCCTATATAATATAGCGAGCTAAACACCTAACACAAAAACTCACGATGTTCTGTTTCGTCGACTTTCGCAATCGGCCGCAATACAAATACACCTTCCATTCCCGCGAAAAGGCCCGGGAATACCTCCGAAAAATACAAAACAACCCGCTGGGGGCAACCATCCTTCACGCCGACGGCCGGCGGGAATATTTTGCGTCGGGCGTGCCGGCTCATTTGTTCAAATCCGGCAAAAACAATTTCCAGATCAAAAAAGGCTGCCACGTGAAATACAAGATCAGACCGCTCGCGGTTCTCGACGGCATTGCATCAAAGCCGCAAAAAGAAAAATCTTCCAATATTTCAAACTGGAAAAGCCTCAGATATTCTCCTCTTTTCATGCTTGGGAACCTCAAGTTTTCAGCCTGCCTTCTGCTTGTTTCGCTCACCGCGTTTTCTTTTTCATATATCTTCCAAAAAAATCTTGGGCAATCGGCGGCCGCCGAAGAAATCCAAAATTCAGGCGGCATCGTTTTGGGAGCGGCAGACAGCCAGGTCGATGATTCAAATGATCAAAACCTCGATGATACGGCTTCTCTCCAACTGGCCGACCAAGATGTGATCATGAATCTCATCGGAAAGATCGACGACGAACAGCACGCCGACTTCACAAAAGAAATTCTGACCTATGTGAAAGGACGCCCGATGGAAGACATGGCGCCCTATATCGCCAAACAGCCGCGCATGGTCGCCGCGTTCATTGTCGGAATCGCGATGAAGGAGAGCAAATTCGGCGTCTATGCCCCGCACGACGCGAACGGAAATGATTGCCACAACTATTGGGGATACCGCGGGCCGGAAAACACGACCGCTTCTGGATACAGCTGTTTCGCAACCCCGGAAGCCGCCGTCCAGGCAGTCGGGAAAAGGATCGACGCGCTCGTTGAAGGCGGCCGGACCAATCCCGCCGAAATGGTCGTCTGGAAATGCGGCGCGACTTGCTCTTGGGACAATCCCGAAAACGTCCGCAGCTGGATCGCCGACGTAGGCATCAATTTCTATAAGCTGAATTCCAAACAAAGTTCATAAAAATCGATCTAAAAATGTCTTACAAAGACCCCGCCCTTCGCGAAGAACGGGGTCTTTTTTTGATATAATCAGGCTTTTTTGTCAACATTGACAGCCGTTTGGCCATTTGCTAGGATGGCTCTTGTCAGCATTGGAAAGGGGTATGTTATGACTCCTTTTTTTGTTGCCTGTCCGTCGAATATGAGTAAGATATTAAAACCGGACTGCAAGCTTATTTTGGCTTATACAAGGTCAATTTAGCCTAAGTTAAAAAATAATCGTCACCTGATGAGTAATTTGGTAAAGCCCACTATATTTGGGGGGATTTATGCCAGATCTCTACACACGCAAAACTTCACAAATGGTGAAACAAAAAGTTTCCCAAGATATCAAAAAATCGCCAGCCATCTCGAAATTTGGCTTGAAATAGCCAAAAAGGGCTGGGGAAAGTCCAAAAACCTACTAGTTTACATAAAAAACAACCTAAAAAAGCATATTTCCGAAAAACAGGAGATATATTGGCCGGTTTCAATCGCCATTCTCCTCTTGCTGTTCACGTTCGCTTCGAAAATCGCCTTCGCGGAAGAGCTCGGCACTCCGAACTATCTGCCGATTGAGGACAATTCAAAGCTGAATCTGATCGGCTTCGAAAAGCTGCCTGATCAGGTGGAAATATCTCTTGCGAGCGTCCAAGCCGCCCAGCAAGTTGACGCCTTGACGCTGAAAGAAGAAATTGATCCAGAAACCGCAGACCTCAAAGCGGACGTCGCTAAAATCGTGAAAAATACTCCGATGGCCGCGATGATCGACCCGATTTCCGAAAAGGATCGTACCGTCGCCGCATTCATTGTCGGAATTGCGATGAAGGAAAGCAAATTCGGCGTCTATGCCCCGCACGTGGGCGGACGAGACTGCTTCAACTATTGGGGACTCAAAGCCGGTGGCAAGACCACGGCGGGCGGATACAGCTGTTTCAGCTCCCCCGAAGAAGCCGTGAGCGTCGTCGGAAAAACTGTCGAAAAAATGGTTGCCAAAGGCGTCCATACTCCGGCCCAGGCCATCTCCTGGAAATGCGGCCGCTCCTGCGCCGGACATGGTGCAGCCAACGTCAGCAAATGGATTTCAGACGTGGCCGTGAACTTCTACAAAATCAACAACTCAAAAAAAGATTCCTAAGAAAATTCCGTAGAGACGCCCCGCTGGGGCGTCTTTTGTTTTTTTGGAAAATAAAAAGAGCAGCCAGAATAGACTGCTCCCTTGTCACTATCACCCTCCGAAAAGTTACTTCGATTCCTTGATGATTCTTGCAGCTAGCATGCACGCGTGGAGCACCCCTTTTTCGTTATAGCCAGTGTATGCCAACGGAACGCCCTCAGGCATTGAAGAGAGGCTGAATGACGCGTCCTCGATTATGGATTGACCAGGCTCTTTTGTGAACCGTACACCATAGATCGGAATGTTTGTATCTATGAGGTAGCCCGCAATTATGCCCGGCAAACCAGTCGCTGTCGCCGCCCCACTAATGACTACTTTGAGATCCCGGCGCTTAAGACCGGCGACAATCTTCACGCTTGTTGCTTCTGGTTCTCTGTGTGTAGAACCAATGACTATCTCGTATGCAATGTTATTCTTTTTAAGATAGCCAACCCCATCGCGCAAAAAAGGTTCGTCATTCTGACTTGCAATCATAATCAGCAAATTAACCATACTTTCCTCCTGTTATTTTTTCTCCCCAAAGAGCTTTAGGCAAGCAGTTTTGCCAATTTTTCCGGCGTTGACGCTATTTTATCAATAAGCGAATCCCGACACGGATCACCCGTTTCTTCGTTCAAAGCATAGACAGGTTTCCCAAGTGCTGAAGCATATCCCATTTCTAATGTTACGCTAGCACCAACATAATTTTCCTTGTTGTAAATAGTTTTTCCCAGAAGGTAATCCACCAGTTCTACTGGTGAGACTCGAAAAGGTTTTACCGTTCCGACAACCACAAAAAAAAGACACAATGTTGTACAATGAGCTTGGGGCCTGATGAGTGGCCAATCGCTCATGA
>DATGZC010000112.1:0-6437 GCA_035297345.1 Bathyarchaeia archaeon | reverse complement strand
AATACGATCCGCTACCAAGTAGTTTTCAATAAACCTTCGCCCTTCGGAAAAAAGGGAGGAGGCGTATCTGGCGGTCCGGCAAAGCGGCGGGCGATGGAATACAACAAAGAGCTGCCAAAGTGGGTTTCCGTGCCTCTGATTTTCGGCTGCGGCGTTGAAAACCCCCTTGATGTCGGACGCTATCAGGATATGGGTGGCAGCGCAGTCAGCATATGCTCATTGGCAATCAGAAGACCGAGAACTGCCCGTTTTGTGGTCGAGCAGTTCAACGGTTAGCCGACTCAAAAGCCCGGTTTCGCCAGGAGGACACGAAGCCGGGCTTTTTCTTTTTCCTTGACAGATTTTTTCAAATCTTATAGACTATCAAAGTTGAAATTAAATACATATTTTCCGCAGAAATTGGGCGTTCGAATAAGTCCCAACGAGGAAAAAGGCAGTTTTGCTGCTTTTGTCTTGAATCTGCGGATAAGCAGGTTTTTTATTTATTTTTATGCTTACAAGACCACAAAAAGAACAACTCGTGAAAGACTTGTCCGCCAAAATCAAAGACGGAAAAGTCATTATATTCTCTGATTATGCCGGCACGACGGTTTCGAAGATGAAAGACCTTCGCGACGAGCTCCGGAAGACGGATTCAAGCTACAAGATCACCAAGAAAAAATTGATCGACCTCGCTCTCAAGGACGCAGGCATCGAAGCAAGCGTTCTCGATCTAGAAGGCCAGATCGGAATTGCGATTGGAAAAGGCGATGAGGTATCGGCGGCGAAAGTGCTCGCAAAATTTGCAAAAGCGAACAAAAATTTCAAGATATTGCAGGGCGTGCTGGAAAACAAGGTGATCAGCGGGAAAGAAGTGTTGTCTTTGGCAACACTGCCGAGCAAGGATGAACTGCTGGCCAAGTTGGTCGGGACGATCAATGCTCCGATCTCCGGATTTGTGAACGCGCTCGCTGGAAATTTGAGAAACTTGGTTGGAGTTTTGAAAGCGATAGCAGAAAAATAATTTGTAAATAATTAATTCAATTTTATGGCTGAAGAAACTAAGCAAGAAGAGAAAAAGGAAGTCGAAATTCCCGAGAAATTCAAGGCTCTCGTGGAGCAAATCGAAAAGATGTCAGTTCTTGAACTTTCAGAACTGGTGAAAATTCTCGAGGAAAAATTCGGGGTAAGTGCAGCAGCTCCGATGATGATGGGCGGTCCCGCCATGGGCGGGACGGCTGCCGAAGCTGGTGAAGCAGCTGAAGAGAAGAGCGAGTTCGACATCGAGCTTGCAGCGGCTGGAGACTCCAAGATCAACGTGATCAAGGCGGTTCGCGAAATCACCGGACAAGGCCTCAAGGACGCCAAAGACCTGGTTGACGCGGCTCCGAAAGTGATCAAAGAAAAAGTCGCCAAAGCTGAAGCGGAAGACATCAAGAAAAAGCTTGAAGAAGCGGGCGCAACAGTCAATCTGAAATAGGCTTGAAACAATTTTCAGAATATGATAAAAGAAAAGAGAGCAAAGGGCTCTCTTTTTTGTTCTTTGTCAAAAACAACTTGCCAATCAAAAGGGGAGGAAACATATGTTGAGGCGGGTTTATGTAATTTCCTGGCTGCGGAAAAATGCTCCGAAGGTCAAGGCAAGATATGCAAATGGGACAAGATTACGATTAATCATGGGCTCAGATGCGGAGGGATCTTCTCGTTCGTGATTCACAGTGCGGACGATATATTGCCGCCAGATTATCCGTCGAAAAACATGCAAGTTTTTTGCCAAGGCAACTGTCAGTTTCAAAAAAACAATTCATGCCAGCTCAATCAGATAGTTTTGTCGTGCGGAGTTTGCCTTTCAGGAGGGCACAAAAATGAGCGATATGCTTGGGAACCACAAGGAATGGTGGGAAAGCCTTCGGCCGATAAATTGCATCGGTCCTAAATGCGAAATTTTCAACGTCGGTTTAGGATTGTGCGGCGCTGAAAAGATAGTCTATTGCGATTCGGTTGCGCCGATCGAATTGTGCGATTGCGAAACGGATTGCTGTGGATGCGGCCACAAGCGCAAGAGCAAGAGCAAGAGTTGACAAGTTAGTCGTGCTAATTGTAACAGAGCCAAAAGGCGAGTCATCACTCGCCATTTAAAATTCTTGTAATATTTATCAAAATATCACAGCTTAATTTTTCAGCGGTCGCAAAAAAATTAAGCTGGTTTTTTATTCCATCGAAAATTTCAAAACAGAATCCGCTTTTTGCAAGTATACGATCTTGCTTTTCTCGTCAACGGTGAAATCTTTGATGCCAACGATGGATTGGTTGAAGTATTGCGCGACTATCTTGCCGCTTTTTGAGTATTGGACGACCCGGCGGTTTTTGTTGTCAAGGATATATAGATTTTCCAGATCAGAATCGGTATATATCTTGTCGATGGCGAGCGAGGCAGTCGGGTTTTCGAAACTTATTTTCTCATCCTTCTTTCCTTGCAAATAGGCCGATATTTGAGTGTGATTGGCGATGAACATGTCTCCGTTGATCCCGAAACCGGTTGTGTTTTTGAGATCTGCGCTCTCCTTCAGCCAATTTTGCGGACTTCCAAAGCCGCCCTCGGCTCGAGGATAGCGATAGATCCGGTTCGCGTTTGAATCTAGAATATAAAGGTAGGTCAGATAGGTCTTCATGTCGCTCGCATTGAGATTGTCAGGCAGTTCGATATTGTTTTCCTGAAATTGCCGGTTTACCGGCGTGAAAGAAATGACCTTTTTATCAGCCGTGAAAATGAAGATCGTATTGAGGTCGGGCATCGCTGCTGCCAGCATGAATTTTTCGCTCGAAACACTGCTGTCGCTTTTCTCCACTTCGCCGTTCGCCGGGTTTATTTTCAAAATGGATTTGTCGCCGCTCAAGGCGAAAAGCGAATTGCCCATCGACAAAAATTCGCGGCTGTCTGAAGGGATGGTTGCGACCGGAGAAATATTTTCGGCATTTTTTGCGTTCACGTCATTCGGTTCGGCTGCCGACTCAATCGCACTGGGCGAAGTCGGCTCTGTCTGCTCGGCCGGAGAAGCCGGTTGAGGCTGGCCTGCCGGCGAATTCTTTTTGCCGGAAAATTTGAAGACGGAAGCCGATACTATTGCCACGGCGACGACAATTCCGGCGATCATCAAGACACGCTTGTTCATCTTTTCACGCAGATTGATTTTTTTTGCCTGTTGGGCGGCAGAGAGTGAGGCCGATTTCAGGGAAGTCGGAATTTTTTGCCAGTCAACAAGGCCCGCAATGCGGCTCGTCTGCTTTCCGACGGCAGAAACTCCATTTTTTGTCATATACAAGGCTTTTTTTGAAGCAGACAATGTTTTTTCTCCAAATGATCTTTTGGGGACCATTTCGTCAGTTTCAGAAATATAGAGATTTTTTTCCGGCCTTGCGGCGAGTTTTTCGGCGGGCGCGGCAGGTTGAGGAGCGGGAACCGGTGCAACTCCCGCGCGGCGGGAGTCACTTGGGCGGACAAATCTTCTGTTCGGAGGATAGCTGACGGCAGAAGCCACCGGCCTTTTTTCAATTTTCGGAAGAGCTTCTTCTTCAGAAACGATACTGACGACAATGGCTCCCGAAAGTTCGGAATTGGCGGTGAGGGAAGCGGAAAGGATGTCAGGAAATTCATCGCGTGAAAATCGGGCGGCGTTTTGGCGGATCTCTTCGAGGGAAAATATTTCGAGAAGGTCCGAGGTTGTGAAGATCAAACAGTCGCCCGATTCGACTTTTCCGCTGGAAATATCGGAAAAAGTCTTGAGCGGATGAGAATCAGTTTCCGCGGCATCATCCTCGAGGCCGGCTCCGATGTCGGCAAGCATCCCGCCCCGCAGGAGAAGGATGGCGGTTGAGCCAAGTTTTGAAAAATGGAGGTTGCTTTTCTCGAGCACTCCTCCAGCAAAGCTGATTCTTCCGATCCATTTCACGCTGCCCTGGCGGGCAAGTTCGGCAAGCGCCAGGTTGGCTTTCCGGAGACTGGCTTCAAAGCTGTCGTAGGCTGGTCGATCGGGTTTGGAAAAATATTCTTTTTTGATCACAGAAGCGAGCAGATTGGCGATGAAAGAGGATTCCGGCGAAGTGTCCGATATTTTGATTATTCCGAAAATCGTCCCGAGCTGTCTCGCGTCAAAATTTTCAGGCGAATATGAAAAAACCATCCCGAAAGGAGCCAATTCCCGGCTTGCGGAAACGAAAATTTCGCGGAAATCACCTCTCAACTGGACATTTTTTCTTTTTTTCTGCGATATAGGCATAAATTTGCCCCGATGCCAATGCTTATTCTTGGATTGTTTGATGTCGTACTGTAAAATAGTCCGCTTTGGCGCGGGGATTTAGGTTATTATATATAATTACGGGCAAAATTACAACTTGCATGCATATTTTGCTCGGTCTGGAAAAGGTGGACTTTTTTAGACTTTCAGTTTATACTGGCATTATCTAATAACCTAAAATTTTCTTATGCCGGAGATATTTTCCCAACTTTTTGAATCGAGGGTACGGGCCCGTCTCATCAAATTTTTCATGCTGAACGACAAACGAGAATATTCTTCGCAGGATGTCGTCAACAAAAACAAAATGAGTTCTGCCCAGACTGCGAGAGAGCTTCATCGTTTTGAAAAGATGAAAATGGTCATCGTGCGGACCAAAAAGGGAAAAAAATTCTATCAAACCAACGCGGGATTTATTTTCTATCCGGAGCTCAAAAATTTGGTCGTGAAATCGAATACGATGCCGGAGTGCCGGAGCCTTTCGCAGATCAAACATCTCGGCAAAGTGAAGTTGGCGCTCACTTCGGGCGTATTTCTGAATTATCCCAAGGGCCGCGCCGATCTCTTGCTCGTCGGAGACGAAATGAGCCGGGCGAAGCTCAAACATCTGCTTGAAAATCTTGAGGCCGAAGTCGGAAAAGAGATAAACTATTCTCTGATGAGCGCGGAAGAGTTCAAATATCGCACAGACATGCTCGACAAATTCATAATGGAATTCCTGGAAGGCCCGTATGAAGAAATCATCTGCAAAGTCTCGAATTTGAAAGAAATCGCCCGCCGGAGGAATAAGTAGGGGAGAAATATGCCAAATAATCCAAATTTTCTTGAAATTTAACTCAGAGCTGTTTTTTATAGCGAAAAAATACTTCTGAAGCGAATCCACCACGTATTTTTTTGACAAAAATCAGCTCCTCAGACAAAAATTTCTGCGAAAATTTGAATTCTTTTGCAGATTAAATCACGGGGAATGCTTCAAACTGTTTTAATAGTACTAATTTTTATCGTCCTGGCCCTTCTCGGGTTTGTTTTTTCATTGCTGAAAAGAAATAAGGATTCAGATAAAAAAGAAGATTTGGAAAGCAAGGATGATCGTATCGTAAGCAATTTGACCAATCAAATTTCTCTTTTGTTGCAAACTCTCGGCACTATCCAAAAAAGTGTCGACCAGCGGCTGGGCGAGAACACGGGCAGGCTGGACAACGCCGCGCGATCGTACGGCGAGGTTCAGAAGCAGCTGACTCATCTTCAGGATGAAGTTCGGCGCGTCCACGAGGTCGGAAAAGATATTTCTTCGCTTCACGAGATTTTGAGGGCGCCCAAAGTCCGCGGCGTGATGGGCGAGATATGGCTCGAGAAACTGCTTGGCCAGATGCTTCCGCAAAATCATTATCAATGCCAGTACGCTTTCAAGAGCGGCGAGAAAGTGGATGCCATCATCCGCCTGCAGGATCACATAATCTCGGTCGATTCCAAATTCCCGCTCGAAAATTTCAAGAAAGCGATTGAGAGCCAAAATGACGAAGAAAGGGCCGGTCTCAAAAAACAATTCGGGCAGGATGTCAAAAAGCACATCAGCTCGATTGCCGACAAATATATTTTGCCAGGGGAGGGGACGATGGAATTCGCAATCATGTATATTCCCGCCGAGAATGTATATTATGAAATCATAAATCACAATTTCGGAAACTTGAGCCTCTTCGACTATGCCGTCGAAAAAAAAGTGATTCCCGTTTCGCCGAACACGTTCTATGCCTATTTGGGAACGATCATCATGGGGCTCAAGGGGATGCGGGTCGAAGAAAACGCCAAATTTATTCTCCAAAATTTGAGCAAGCTTCAGGTCCAGTTCATGAAGATCAGAAAAGATTTCGAATCTTTGGGAAGCCACATCAGAAACGCCCAGAATAAATATGAAGCGACAGACAAGAGGCTGAGCAAGTTTGAGACTCAACTCGAAAAATCAGGCGACAAAGAACTCGAGGAGGCAAAAATCAATGCATTAAAAGAAGGAAATATTGAAGAATCATAAATAGTTTTTCCCAGAAGGTAATCCACCAGTTCTACTGGTGAGACTCGAAAAGGTTTTACCGTTCCGACAACCACAAAAAAAAGACACAATGTTGTACAATGAGCTTGGGGCCTGATGAGTGGCCAATCGCTCATGAA
>DATGZC010000111.1:0-6432 GCA_035297345.1 Bathyarchaeia archaeon | reverse complement strand
AAATTAAATAATGCGAAAAACGATATTGCCACAGCCGGAAAAATTGGAGAAGAGGTTGCAAAACTCGCGGCGGCAAAAAAAATAAATGAAGTTGTTTTTGATAAAAAAGGATACAAGTATCACGGAAAAGTGAAAGCTCTTGCTGAAGGAGCGAGAAAGGGAGGACTCAAATTCTAATCATATGGCTAGAAAAAAATTTCAATCGAGAAAAGAACGACCCGAATATGACCAAAAACTGCTTGATTTGGCCCGTGTTACTCGTGTCGTGAAAGGCGGACGCCGTTTTCGCTTCCGAGCGACTTTGGTGATCGGCAATCGGAACGGAAAAGCGGGGGTGGGAGTCGCCAAGGGAGCGGATGTGAGCGAAGCGATACGCAAAGCGTTCAACGCCGCCAAGAAAAAGATGGTTTTGGTGAAAAGGCACAACAGTACGATCGCATGTCCTGCTGAAGCGAAAGTCGCGAGTGCGAAAGTGATGCTGAAGCCCGCCAAGGCCGGGCGAGGAATCGTTGCAGGAGGGGCTGTGCGCGCAGTGGTCGAACTTGCCGGAATACGCGATATCGTTTCCAAGTCGATGGGATCGGCGAACAAATTGAGTGTGGCCAGAGCCACTCTGGCGGCTCTCGAGGAAGTGAAAGTTCTAAGCAGCAGAGAAAAGTAATCATATGCAGATCCATCAGCTCAAAGTAAAATCTCAGAAAAAAAAGAGACGCCTCGGCCGCGGCGGCAAAAAAGGGACCTATTCCGGCCGAGGGATGAAGGGACAAAAATCCCGCTCGGGTGCAAATGTGAATCCGATTTTTGAAGGCGGCCGCTCAACTCTCATCGAACACTTGCCGAAGGTGCGGGGGTTCAAATCTCACCGTCCGAAAAACCAGGTTGTCGACGTAGAACAGCTTGAAAAGCATTTTGGATCCGACGATATCGTGAATTTGCAGTCATTGCTTCAGAAGAAATTAATTGATAGTATGAAGACGCCGGTGAAGATCCTGGGGGATGGGGAAATCAAGAAGAAATTGACGATTGAGAAGTGTCTTGTGTCGAAAACAGCGAAAGAGAAGATCGAGAAAGCTGGCGGAAAAGTTTCATAAATCCAAATTTCAAAATCCAAATGTCAAATCAAGCTCAAAATATAAAATCCAAAAATTTTATATCTGGATTTTGGATTTGATTTGAATTTGAGCTTTTGAAATTTGGATTTTTTATTTTTATGTGGGAGAAATTTATACAAGTTTTCAAGATCAAGGAACTTCGAAACAAAATATTATTTGTTCTCGGCATTCTTGTTGTTTTCAGGCTTGCTGCCAACGTTCCTGTTCCGGGCGTGAATGTCGATCAGCTGCGCCAGTTTTTTGATAGCAATCAGTTTTTCGGGCTTTTGAATCTTTTTTCCGGCGGCGGTCTTCGGAATATCTCGATCGTGATGCTCGGAGTCGGGCCGTATATCACAGCGTCGATCATCATGCAGCTTCTCACGATGATTGTGCCGCGCCTCGAGCAGATCTATAAGGAAGAAGGCGAGGCCGGGCGGCAAAAATTCAATATGTGGACGCGTTGGATCACCGTGCCGCTGGCCGCGATGCAGACTTTCGGAATGACAAAACTTTTCCAGTCGCAGGGGATTTTCACGAGCCTTTCCGGATTTCAACTGGCGACGATCATCATCACTGCTACGGCTGGAACGATCTTTTTGATGTGGCTTGGGGAGCTCATCACTGAAAAAAATATAGGAAATGGAGTTTCAATCATCATTTTCGCAGGAATCGTGGCCGGATTGCCGACCTCGCTTTCGCGCCTTTTTGCTGTTTGGGATTCGTCGAAACTTTTCACCTATCTCGGATATCTCATATTCGCGCTCGCCGTGATCGGTGCCGTGGTGTTTGTCACGGAAGGCCAGCGAAATATTCCCGTCTCATATGCCAAGCGCGTGCGCGGGAATCGCGTCTATGGAGGAACCTCGACCCATCTTCCGCTTCGAGTGAACCAAGCTGGCGTCATTCCGATCATCTTTGCGATGTCGATCATGCTTTTTCCGGGAATGATTGCCAACTTTTTCGTGAACGCCTCAAATCCGACGGTCGCCAACCTTGCGCTCTCTGTCAGCAATCTTTTCAAAAACCAGTTTTTCTATGGCTCGATTTATTTCGTTCTCGTCGTAGCTTTCACATATTTTTATACAGCCGTCACTTTTGATCCCCACAAAATTGCAGAAAATCTCCAGAAGCAGGGCGGCTTCGTGCCCGGCATCCGGCCCGGCCAAAATACCGCCGACTATCTCGCGCGTGTTTTGAACCGGATCACGCTTGCTGGTGCTCTTTTTCTCGGTCTGATCGCCGTTTTGCCTTTCATTGTGCAGGGTCTCACAAATATCCAGTCGCTGACCATCGGCGGCACCGGACTTCTCATCGTTGTTGCGGTCGTGATCGAGATCACGAAACAGCTCGAATCGCAGATGATCATGCGGGACTACGAAGGATTCTAACGCTCCCTCCGGTCGCGAATTTTCAATTTTCAATTTCAAATTTTAATTTTCAAATAAATATTTTTGCTGATTATGAATCTTATAGTCTTGGGACCGCAGGGATCCGGAAAAGGAACGCAGGCGGAAATGCTCGCGAAAAAATACAATCTCGAACACATCGATATGGGAAAATCTTTGCGTGAAGTCGCAAAGCAGGACACGCCGCTCGGGAAAGAAATCTATCATATCCAAAACGTGACAAACACGCTCGTTCCAAGCCGCATTTTGCGGGAAGTTTTACATCTCAAAATAAATTCAATTCCAAGAGAGCAGGGGATTTTGTTTGAAGGCGTGCCGCGGACATCTGATCAGCAGGGATATCTCGAGGAAGAAATTCAAAATTCGGGGCGGAAAATCGACAATGTCGTTTTCATCAGCATCCCGGAAGAGGAAACTATGAAAAGAATCGGGAAACGCTGGATTTGCAAAAAAAATCAGCACATGTTGATAATGGGAAAAGATATAAGAAGCGAACATGACAAATGTCCCATCGACGGAAGCGAAATCTTTCAGAGAATTGACGATACGCCGGCAGGGATAAAAAAGAGGCTTCAAGTGAACCGAGAAGAGACAATTCCCGTTGTTGAAGATTATCGCAAACGTGGACTGTTGATTGAAATCGACGGCACGCCGAGCATTGAAAAAGTAAGCAAAAATATAATTGCAGAACTTGAAAAGAAAGGCATAGCGTAAAAAAAAAGAAGGCCTAAGCTTCCGCGCGGGGAAGAAGGCCTTCGAGAGAGTGCTGCTACGATCAGTTACTTCACTTCGGTTTCTATATTATATCCTTGAGATTGGAAGCGCCAATCACTTCCTGTCGATTGCTGACGGATGACATGGTCAAGAGAGCGAGGCTGATCCAACCGATTAGGAAGCCTACGACCAATCCGATGAAAAAAAACATACCGGCCATATTTTTCTCCTGTAGGATTCGTTTTGCATGAGCGGACAACCCGCGTGGCTTTCGTCGATGACAGTCACGAGAGTTTTAGCGAAGAAACAAAAGAGCCAGACAACGGCCACAATACCAATTCCAACCAAATATGGAACCATTTGATCCCCCTTAGATTGATAGAGTATAAAGAATAAAATCTGTTAAGCCGAAATGAAACGGGGCAAAAGGGCGACAATATTGTAGCAAAGAACAAAAATAGCCGAACAAATCATGGATATTCCAAGGAATATCAGGATAAAAACTCCATCATGCCGTCCAGTCGACCTATACTTCAAAAAAGAATAAATCAGCAGAACGACCCACAAAACCGCTGTGAGGACCAGGAACAGAATCAGCGATATTGGCAATGTAAACCTCCTTTGTTTGAGTCAATAAAATATAGCTTATGATTAGCATAAAGTCAATAGAAGAAATAGAAATTATGCGCCAGGGCGGGCGAATTTTGGCGAGCGTTTTGCGGCGTGTGAGTGAAACTGTGAAGCCGGGGACAGTCGCCGCGGATCTCGATAAGCTCGCTCGCGAGCTTATTTTTTCATCTGGCGGAAAGCCTTCTTTTTTGAATTACAAACCCGGCGGATCGGGTGAGGGCTATCCGGCCGCGCTTTGCGTATCGCTGAACGACGAGATCGTCCACGGACTGCCGACCGAAAAAAAAATCCTGCGCGAAGGCGATATCGTGAAATTGGATTTGGGAGTGGAGTACAAAAAACTATTCACTGATGCGACGGTGATGGTCGGAGTGGGAAAAATATCTCCGGTTGCCGAAAAAATAATGCGGGTGACGAAAGAATGTCTTGACGTTGGGATAAAGAAAATAAGGCCAGGCGCGAGTCTCAATGAATATGGTCTCGCGGTTGAGGAACACGCTTTTCGGAATGAATTTGAAATTGTCCGCGATTTGGTCGGACATGGCGTGGGGCACAAAGTGCACGAGGCACCTCAAGTCTACAACTATGCCGATCGCAGGATGAACGAAGTGATTCTGCAAGAAGGAATGACGCTTGCTTTGGAGCCGATGGTGAACGAAGGGACGTTTGAAATCGTCCTCGCAAAAGACAGCTGGACATATCTCACCCGCGACGGGAAATTGAACGGGCATTGGGAGCACACGGTCGCAGTCACTAAATACGGGTGTGAAATTCTGACTGTTTTGTAGATGTCGATTGTTTAGTGAAAAAGCACGGTGAAATTTCAAATTATCAAATGACAAAATTTTTGAACATTGAAAATTCAGTCATTTAAAATTGATTTAAAATTTGAAATTTAAAATTTAAAATTAAAAAACCCCGAGATTTTTGATAGAAGCGGATCAATTATTCCGATCCGGATGGCTTCCATTGGAACGATCAGGATGAGAATGATGCCGGGGATGACCAAAAATCTATGCTTATACATAAATTCTCTGAGCATATTTACCTCGCATTCAGTGTATTTTGATGTTAACGTACCAATATATAATCTTATCATAAATCCAACCCAATGTCAATACACCAGTCAAAAAAAGCAAATATAAGCCATATTCTAGGGGTGGATTTTGGGAAGGCCAAGATCGGCCTGGCCATCGCCGATTCGGAGACGCGAATCGCTTTTTCCTATGGGGTTTTAAAAAATGACAAGGATTTGACCAAGAATTTGAAGAATATCATTGAAAAAGAGGGGATTGGAAAAGTTATTGTCGGGATTACGGACGTAGAGACGCGATTAATCGCGTCTCTACAGGAGAAATTGGATATCCCCGTCGAATTCCAATCCGAAATATTTTCGACGCGTGAGGCCGAGCGGAATCTCATCGAAAAAGGCGCGAAGAAAATCAAGCGGCTTGATGACCAAGAAGCAGCGCGGATTATTCTGCAAAGCTGGTTGGATAAAAAAGGATAATATGATAAAATAAAGGTGTAAATTTTGAGCTTTTAGCTATGTCTGAAACAAAAACAAAACCATACCTCTCCGTCATCATTCCTGCTTACAAAGAGGAAAAAAGAATCGGGAAAAATCTGATAGAGATAAAAAAATTTCTGGACCAGCAGAAGTTCGCCTATGAAATTCTGGTCGTCGTCGACGGTTCTCCCGACAAAACGGCCGAAGTCGCCGAGAAATATAAAGATAGGGTCGAGAATTTGACGGTGATCGACAACAAGAAAAATCACGGCAAAGGATACGTGGTGAGGCAAGGGTTGCTTGCCGCCAAGGGAGAAGTGAGGGTATTTTTGGACGCGGATGGCTCCACTTCCATCACGCATCTCAATACTTTTCTGCCGCAGTTCAAAAAAGGCTACGACGTGGTTATCGGGTCGCGCGATATCAAGGGCGCGTATGTCCAAGTTCATCAGCCGAAATATCGGGAGGTCATGGGAGATATGGGAAACTGGATGATCAGAATTGTTCTGGGGCTTTGGAGTTATCCGGACACGCAATGCGGCTTCAAAATGCTCAATGAAAAAGCGGCCAAGGCGGTGGCTAGTCGCATGGTTGTTGATCGGTTTGGATTTGATTTCGAACTGATCATTCTTGCCAAAAAGATGGGATTTCACATAAAGCAGATGCCGGTGAGATGGCTGAACGAGGAAGGTTCCACTGTGGGGCTCACCGGTCCGAACGGGTTCATTCAGGTGCTGATCGATTTGTATAAGACTAAATGGAGATTGATGACGGGGCAGTATAAAATATAGTATTTGGTATAGTGTATAGAGTATGGTGTATAAAAAATTTAATATACACGATACAAAATACACAGTACACTATACAAAACCGTGGAGGAAAATAAAAAAACAACCGAAAAGAACAAGATATCCCAGCTGCGACAGGATTTGGTGACAGGGGACTGGGTAGTCATCGCGCTCGGCCGAGGAAAACGGCCGGGAGAGTTCGTGAAAAAAAGACAGCCGTATGCGCCGCTTGCGAGCCAATGCCCCTTTTGTTTTCCGGAGGAAACGGGACAGGAGCAGGATACGCTTGT
>DATGZC010000110.1:0-13270 GCA_035297345.1 Bathyarchaeia archaeon | reverse complement strand
GAGCCGATAGAGAAACAGCCGGAAGCTCCTGAAGATAGGCCCTCCGACGGCCTGAAGATGAAAAAGAGCAAAGAGGAAAAATCCCTTCGCGATGAACCGAAAAAAGCGGCCAAGGGGAACAAAGGAAAGGAAGAAAAATCGCGGGTCAATATGTCTGACATAGTGTTGAACCAATCTCCGCCGAAACGGAAAAAAACCGAACCCGATCCAAAGGCTGAACAGTTTTTGGCCGAAAGGCAAGATGAACAGAGTGAAGAAATTCGGTATTCAGAACAGTTTCCTCAAGTTTATGCAGAAGTGAATGCTGAACCGCCGAAAATCAGTCAAGTTTCCATCAAAAAAGCAGAAAAATTTTTTCGAGGCGCGAGACGATCGAAGAAGGACCTCGAGGTCGCTCGAGTGGGCGGCGGAGCAAAAAAATATTTTATTTTCTTCATATCTCTGTTCATCTTTTTGGCGGCATTGGCGGCTGCATATTTTCTTTTGCCAAAAGCAACTTTGGCGCTTCAAGCCAAAAATCAAACAAAATCAGTTGCTCTCGATTTGACAGCGGCGGCGCAGAACAGCGCGAATGCCAGCGGCAATGCTCTCAGGGCCAACCTAGAACAAACAAACAAGGATTTTGCTGAAGATTTTGAAGTGACTGGATCGAAGGACGGCGGCGCAAAAGCCGCGGGACAGGTCGTCATTTACAACGAATTCAGCTCGGCAGATCAGCCGCTTATTGCCACCACCCGCCTTGAAACGAGCGATGGAAAAATTTTCCGCATCACAAAAGATGTGGTCGTGCCCGGCTCCACGAACGTCGGGGGCGAAACAAAGCCGGGAGCGATTGGAGTGGACGTGGTGGCGGATCAACCAGGCGATAGTTTCAACATCGACCCCTCGGATTTCAAAATTTCAGGCTTCAAGAGCACGCCGGCCAAGTTTGACAAGTTCTATGCGAAGTCGACGAAAGCCATGGCGGGCGGTTCAGCGGGAGCAGCCAAGGCGGTCACGGCCCAAGATATCGCATCGGCAAGGGAAAAAATCGCCGCCGATGCCAAAAAAGCGGCCATTCAAGAATTGAAAAGCAGCCTTCCGCCCGGTCGGAAAATTTTTGAGGATTCGGTTCAAGTCGCAGTCTCGAATATTTCGGTTTCCGACACCGTTGGTGTGCAAAAAGACAAACTGTCCGCCACAGCGAAGATCCAGGCTAGCGCCTTGTCATTTGAGGAATCGGATGTGAAAGACCTTATGAAAAACAGCTTGGTGCAATCCGGCGCGAGCCAAAATGAAATTTCGTTCGACCAGCCGATCAACTATGTCATTTCTGATTCCAATATCCAGCAAAAAACCTTGAAGTTCCAGGCTGCGACAGACGCAAGAATCGGCGCCGATCTTGATCTCGACAATTTCAAGAAAGGAATTCTCGGCAAAACGGAAGAAGACGCCCAAATATACGCCAAAAACTTCCCAGCCATCCAAAAAATGGATATTTCCTTCTGGCCCTTTTTCGTGAAGCGCCTCCCTTTGAGCGAGGGGAGAATTGAGATAACGACCAATTAATACGGGCCTATTGACAAAAATTTCCCAGGGTTTATAATAAATCCAGAATTAAAAACAACTCAAAAGATCGATATTCAAGCCCTTGGATTGATTCGCAGTTGAGACATGCAATTCAATGGGGCAAGTGCCTTCTTTTTTTGTTGTCAATTATGGCGAAAGACAAAGAAATAATCAAACTCGACGGGGTTGTCAAAGAAACGCTGCCCAGCACCACATTTCGTGTGGAACTTGAAAATGGCCATGAAATTTTGGCTCACATCTCCGGCCGGATGCGCGTGAACTATATCCGCCTTTTGCCCGGTGACCGAGTGAGCGTGGAAATGAGCCCCTATGACCTTACCAAAGGCCGGATCGTGAAAAGACTATGAAAGTACGAGCATCAGTCAAAAAAATCTGCCAGAAGTGCAAAATTGTCCGTCGGAAAGGCAAACTTTTCGTTATTTGTACCAATCCAAAGCATAAGCAGCGCCAAGGATAATAAAACCGATTTATGGCAAGAATTGCCGGGGTAACCATCCCAGACAACAAAAGAATAGAAATCGCCCTGACCTATATATATGGAATCGGGCTTTCCAGAAGCAAAGAAGTGCTGGCCGCTTTGAAATTGAATCCCGACACGAGAACCAAAGATCTGGCTGAAACAGACGTGAACAAGCTGAAAGATTATATCGAAAAGAATTTCACAATCGAAGGTGAACTCAAGCATCAAAAACAGATGAATATCCGGCGGCTCAAAGATATCGGCTGCTATCGCGGTGTCCGTCATATGAAGGGTCTCACTGTCCGCGGCCAGAGGACGCGCACCAACACCCGAACTGTTCGCGGGAACGTGAGAAAGACGGCTGGAAGCGGAAGGCGCAAAGCGGCAGAAAAAACATAGTCTGGTATTTAGTATATTGTAGCTAGTATTTTTATGGCAGAGGAAAGCACAAAAAAAGAAGAAATAGCCGAAAAGAATCCTGACAAAAAGTCAGAGAATGTTGAAGTCGCTGAAAAAGGCGAAAAGGCTCAAGAAGGCGAAGTGAAGAAGAAAAAGAAGAAATTGCGCCGGCAGGTGCTCAAAGGCCAGGCGCATATTCAGTGTACGTACAACAATACCTTACTCACTTTTTCGGATATGAGCGGAAAAGTTTTGGCTTGGGCGAGTGCCGGGTCCCTCGGATTCAAAGGGGCCAAAAAAGCGACTCCGTATGCTGCGACCCAGATCGTGAACGCAGCCGCGGAAAAAGTCGCTAAATATGGATTGAGAGAAATCGAGGTGTTTGTCAAAGGCGTCGGCAGCGGACGCGAAGCTTCGATTCGAGCGCTTGTGAACAACAATTTTGAAATTGGATTGATCAAAGACATTACTCCGATTCCGCACAACGGATGCCGGCCGCGAAAGCCCAGAAGAGTCTAAATTTAAAGCAAAAAGATGACCAAATTATCCGCAAAATGCAAATTGTGCCGGCGTGCCGGAGAAAAACTCTTTTTGAAGGGAGATCGTTGCAATACGCCCAAATGCGGTGTTGTCCGAAAACCCTCTCCTCCGGGAGTGCATGGCGCAAAAAGCCAGCGGGCCAAAAGCGAATACGGACAGCAGTTGGCGATGAAGCAGCGGATCAAAAGGATCTATGTCATTCTGGAGCGCCAACTCAAGAAATATTTTCAGGAAGTTCAGAACAAACAGGGTGTTATTGGCGATCTTTTGATGCAAAAATTGGAAATGCGGTTTGATAATGTGATATACCGCGCCAGCCTTGCTTCCAGCCGCCGTCAGGCGCGACAATTGGTGAAGCACTCATTGTTTTCGCTAAACGGAAAGAATGCGAATATTCCTTCGATCGAAATGAAAATCGGAGACAAAGTGAGCATCAAGAAAAGCAAAGCCGACAAGAACTATTTTAAACAAGCGCTCGCCGCAGTGAAAGAGAACAAAGGTGCCGGCCTTCCGAATTGGATGCAGCTTGATTCTGAAAAGATGGTTCTGGAGATAAAAGGCAGGCCGACACGTGACGATTTTGGCGCCGGAATCGATGCTCAGATGGTGATTGAATTTTATTCTCGATAATTTTTCAAGTTTTAGAATTAAATTAAAAAAAATGCAAAAAATTTCTCTGCCTGCCCAGCCTAAATATATCGAAGTTGGGAAAACCAAGGGCAAAATAGAAATTGACGGATGCTATCCTGGATACGGCACGACTCTCGGCAATTCTCTTCGCCGGGTGCTTCTTTCTTCTCTTCCAGGAGCGGCGGCTACATCTTTGAAAATAAAGGGAGTTTCTCATGAATTTTCGACCGTCCCCGGCGTTTTGGAAGATGTGATCCAAATAATCCTCAATTTGAAGAAAGTGAGATTTTTGTCACACAGCGACGAGCCCGTCAAGCTTACCCTGAAGGAAAAAGGCGCCAAAGCGATTACGGCAGCTCAAATCCAGTGCCCTTCCGATGTTGAAGTGATCAGCAAGGATTTTCCAATAGCGACCATCACAGACAAGAAAGGTGAGTTGGAGATGGAAATTGAAGTGCAGAAAGGCCTGGGGTATGTTCCTGTTGAACAGCAAGAGCGGGAGAAAAAAGAAATCGGACTGATTGCAATCGATGCCGCTTTCACCCCTGTTCGCCGGGTCAACTATAGCGTGGAAAACACTCGTGTCGGAAAAAGAACTGACTATGACAAGATTATCCTTGAGATCGAAACAGACGGCTCTATCACGCCGCAGGAGGCTTTTCAGAAAGCGGTTGGGACAGTTCTGGAACAATTTGACGCTATCAAGGACTTTGAAATCGAAAAAGAAATTGAGACGGTTGAAAAGGAAGAGCCCGTCGAAGAAGAAATTTCTAAAGCGGCTGAAAAAGAAGTGGCAAAAAATGACAAAGGAATTCCGATCGAAAGCCTTTCCTTTTCCACACGAACGATGAACGTGCTCGAAAAAAGCAACATCAAGACTATTGAAGATCTGGTCGCGATGACGGAAGAAGAATTGATGAATGTCGACGGCATGGGAGAAAAGGGGTTGAAAGAAATCAAGAAAGCCGTCGGAAATTTCGGACTGACACTGAAACAATAAGGATCGACGATTATGAAGCATCTGAAAACTGGCCGGAAATTCAGCCGGGAAAAAAAGCAAAGAGAAGCGCTTCTCAAAACCATGTTGGGCGATTTGATCGTGAAAAGAAAGATGAAGACGACTCTTGCCAAAGCAAAAGAGCTCAAGATGATCGGAGAAAAAATGATCGGCCAGCTGAAAGACCCGCAGGCTTTGCGGCTTCTCAAATCCAGACTGCCGAGAAACATCAGCCCGGCGATCATACGTGAACTGGCGGCAGCGACCGCTTCGCGAAAAAGCGGATACTTGAGAGTCACCAAGCTCGGCGCACGCCTTTCTGACAGCGCCCAAATGGCAAAACTTGAGATTATTGAAGATAAAATAGCGGCTGATAGCAAAAAATAATGAATAAGAAAACACCCACAAAAGAAAAATATTTTCTGTTCAACTGTGAAAATTTCATTCTGGGCCGGATGGCGGCCGAGATAGCTTTTTTGCTGCAGGGAAAAGACAAGCCTCAGTATGCGCCGAACAAAGTCGGAGAGTGCAAAATTATCGTCACAAACTGCGACAAAATGAATGTGACCGGCCGAAAAATGCATGACAAGATGTATCATTCCTTCTCCGGATATCCGGGCGGGATCACTTCGCGGAAACTCGAAGAGGTTCTCGAGAAAGATTCACGAAAAGTTGTCTGGGCGGCTGTATACGGGATGCTTCCAAAAAACAAATTGCGAAACGTCATGATGAAAAAAATGTTTATTTTCAAAGATGACAAGCACGGGATCCAAAACGTCGAGGTCGAGGAAGTGAAGCCGAAATCAGCCTAAATTGATATATCATAGTTATGCCAACAAAGAAGCCAACGAAAAAAGAATCAAAAACCCCCGAACCAGCGGCAAAAACAACGGCAGCTGAAAAATATCTTCAAGGGATCGGACGAAGGAAACTCTCGGTTGCGCGAGCGAAAATTTTTGTGTCCTCTGAAAAAAAAGAAGCGAAAGGCGAACCGGAAATTCTGGTCAATGGAAAACCGTACAAAACATATTTTTGTCTCGCCGAACTGCGAGAGATTGTTATGTCTCCCTTGAAAACTGTTTCCGCGGATGGAATTTCAAAAATATCGGTCGCAGTCCGCGGCGGAGGAATCAGAGGTCAGGCTGAATCTGCGAGATTGGGCATTGCAAGGGCATTGGTCTTGAAGGACCAAGAATTCAAAAAAACGTTGAAGGATCTGGGGTATCTCACCCGCGACGCGAGAATGGTGGAAAGAAAGAAAGCCGGACTCAAAAAAGCCCGCCGTGCGCCGCAATTCTCGAAGCGCTAGCGAGAGAATTGAGGCAGGAAAGGGGTCGGGAAAACGAAAGTTTGCCCGAGGTGGAAATACTAAAACCGCAAGGTTTAGGGAGCGAAAGAGACGCCGTATTTCTCGAAGCGCTAGCGAGAGAATTGAGGCAAATTGACATTTTGATGATGAAATTGTTAATATAGAGTTCAAAGAACATTAATAATTTAGCTAGAAAGGAAGGTGTATTAAGTGGATAAAGAACCCGTCACTGAAGAAAAGAATGAAGAATCTTCAGAGGAAGGGAGGGGAAAAATGAACGAATGGTTCGCAGAAAATCTCCGAATGATAGTGAGCGTTGTGATTGTAGTCGCTATCGCCGGAGGCATCTACGCATACTCCAAGCGCGCTCAAGCTCCCAATGAGAACCGAATCGCTTCCACATCGGAAGAAAGTTCTCAAGGAAAGATCAGCGTGATCGGTGGAGACAATCAGGTCTCGGAACAACAGCAAGCAGCACCCGCTGCAAACGAACAGCAAGGTCAACCGTCCGAGAATCAATCCATACAGCCGCAAACCAGCCAGGAAACGCAAGCTTCTTTTGTGGAAACTGCCGCAAAGGGAGACGGTTCAACGCAATTGGCAAGAAGAGCTCTGGCCAATTATTTAGAAAAGAACCCGGATGCGTCACTCACAGCTGAACACAAGATATATATCGAAGATACGCTGCGCCGCCAAGTCGACGATGGAAGACTCAAAATAGGCGACACACGAGAATTCAGCAAAGATTCAATAGCTAAGGCGATCGAGAAGTCAAAGGGATTAAGCGAAAACCAGCTCAAGAATCTTCAGAAATATTCACACAGAGTTTCTGGATTGAAATAAAATTGTTTGAAATAAAAATTGTTCTTTTTGATATTAAGCCAAGAAAACCGACATTGTCGGTTTTTTTGGAGCGAAAAATCAAGGAAATTATTAGACAAATATTCAAAGATATTCTAGTATAAAGCTGATAAAATCAAGAGTATTTCGCAATTTATGGCCGTTTTTTATCGAAAATTATTCTTTTGGATGTTTGTTGTGCTCTTTCTGGCGACTACGCCGATGGCTGTTTTGTATTCCCAGGGTTACCGATTTGACCAGTATAAAAAGATTTTCATCCATAGCGGATCGATCACTGTGAAATCGACCCCAGCCGGCGCGAGTATATATCTCAACGGAGAGATGAAACCGTCAAGTGCGCTTGACATCATCAACAATTCAATCACAGTGAATGGCCTGCGGCCAGGAAATTATGCTCTCAAAGTTTCTGCCGACGGATATGGAACTTGGGAAAAAAACGTCGACGTACACAGCGGAGTTTCGACTGAGTTCTGGAATGTGTTTCTTGTTCCAAATGATCTGTCGCCGACGGAGCTGAAAGCTGACGGCGTCGAAAGATACTTTCCGTCGCCTTTCGGGAAAAATGTCGCCTATTTCAAAAAAAACGACGCCAATCTTGGTATCTGGTCGCTCGCTGTGAAAAGCAATGAAACGACTCTTATTTTTTCCCAAAGCGGGTTTGATTTTTCGAATGATCCGCTAGAGAACATCGAATGGAATTCGAAAGAAACGCTTTTTATCGCTCCGGTTGTAAGTGAAGACAAAAAAGATTTTGTCATCCTGGATTCCGAAAAAAATCAGGAATCAATTTTTCTTTCGCAAATGACAAATCTTTCCGACATCAAAGATGTCCGCTGGAATCCAAGCAATCAGAATGAAATATATTTTTCCGCGAATTCCGAAGACGGAACTCACAAGAACCTATATAGGATGGATCTCAGCACGAAAAAACCGGAGGTCATCCTTGAAGGCGTCAAGGCATACGACCTTTCGGGCAGCTCGATGTACTATCTCCGGCAAAATGATGTGGTTTATAAATCCGACCTGGACGGATTCAATGAAGAACAATTGATTTTCACGCCGATAAGCTTCTCCCAGCCCGATGAAAAAATCAGGATCATCGCCTATGATGATGATCGCCAAGCGATCATTTCCCAAAATGGAGAACTTTATGTGCACAACAACGGCGAAACGACCGGAAATACGCTCAAAAAAGTCACCGATGTCGCCAAAAGCGTCCAATTTTCCAATGACGGCAAGAAGCTGCTTTACTGGAGTGATAATGAAATATATGTCCTATATCTCCGGAAATGGGATGTTCAGCCGCGGAGGGATGAGAATGAGATCCAACAGATCGTCCGCTTCTCAGCGCCGATAAAAAACGTTTTCTGGTATCGGGATTATGAACATATATTTTTCAGCGCACAAAACGCTGTGAAAATAATCGAGCTTGATTCACGCGACCATCGTGCGCTGGAAGATATTTTCAAATATAGTTCCGATGAATTTTCGAGTTCGTATGATTCAGCAAACGGAATTTTTTATTATACCGATGAATCAAGCGGAACAAAAAAATTATTCTATCTTTATATTCCGGAGCAAACTAGTTTCTTTGGGGGATAAAAAATATTTTCAAACAAAAAAATGAAATTATTTTTGCTTGTACGTGTAATAATATCCAAAAGAATGCCTGTGGATAACTTTTTTGACTTGCAATTGAAAAAAAATACTACTATAATTAAATAAAATTTGAAATAAAAATAAAATTTTAATTGAAGGGAGGTGATTCAACATGGCAAAGAAAAAGAAAGCAGCAAAGAAGAAGACAGCCAAGAAAAAAGTAGCGAAGAAAAAAAAGAAAAGATAGTCTGAATCAGATTTCTTTTTGCAATAGAAAGCAAAGACGCCCCAAATGGAGCGTCTTTGTATTTTTAGCAGTTGGGGGAGGCCTCTGCCACGCGCCATTTTCCAGCCAGATCCCTGTGGAACATCAGCCTGGATTTGGGGAAAAAATCTTTTAAAATACGGGATATTTCGGGCTTTTGCTCAGGGCTGATTTCAATGTTCAATGAACAACGATCCTTGAACAATAAACGGACTTGCTCGAATAATTTGTTGTAATGCGACAAGCCCTTGTCCGAACTGACAAGGGCCTGCTTCGGTTCGTATTTGAGATTATTTTTATTGCTTTGATAAATTTTCGGCGAGATATATGGAAGATTGGCAATGACGAAAATATTTTTCAATTCTTTTTTATTTTTAAAAAAATATTCCAGCAGATCCGATTGGATGAATTTTATTTTTTTTTCAACCCGATGTTTCTTTGCGTTTTCTTTTGCAACCCCTAAAGATTCCTTCGAAATATCAAACGCGAAGAATTTCATTTTATTTTTTATTTTCGCAGGAAGAAATTTTGCGATCGAAACAATCACATTACCTGAACCTGTGCCAACATCGATAATGGTATCTGGTATCTGGTATCTTGTGACTTGTATATTTTTAACAACATTATCAACTAGCAATTCCGTTTCAGGCCTTGGGATCAAAACATTTTTATCGACGATGAATTCTAAATTATAAAATTCTTTTTTCCCGACGATATAAGCGACCGGTTCGCCGGCGGAGCGCCTTTCGGCAAATGACGCGAATTTTTCATATTGCGCTTTCGTCAATTCTATTTCTGGATGGGCAAGCAGGTATTCTTTCGGTTTCCCGAGCGCCAAAGACAAAAGAATCCCCGAATCGAGAGGGGAAAGATGATAATTTGAAGATGTTTTGCGTAATACTTCTTGGATTGTCATGTAATCAGCAGAATAATTTTGAATTTCCAATTTTGAATTTTGAAATAATGTCTCAATTTTTTAATGCTTCAAAATTAAGTCATTCAAAATTATTTCAAAATTGAAAATTCATAATTCAAAATTTAAGCCGATATCTTTCGTCTCACGTCCTCCTCCTGTAGTACGTCAATAATCTTCCCTAAATCGCCATCAAGAATCGCGGATATATTGCTCCAGCTTTCTTTGATGCGATGATCGGTGATTCGGTCTTGCGGAAAGTTGTAAGTCCGGATTTTTTCGGATCGATCACCGGTTCCGATCTGGCTTTTTCGTTCCGCACCAAGTTCTTTCGATCTTTTTTCTTCTTCGACGGCCAAAATACGCGCGCGCAAAACTTTCATCGCTTTGTCCTTGTTTTTGATCTGCGATTTTTGGTCCTGGCAGGAAACGATCGTTCCGGTCGGGAGGTGAGTGATGCGCACAGCACTGTACGTTGTGTTGACGCTCTGTCCGCCCGGTCCGGATGAGCAGAAGGTGTCGATACGGAGATCTTTTGGATTGATTTCGAGATCCATTTCTTCAGCTTCGGGAAGGACAGCCACCGTGGCGGTCGATGTATGGACCCGGCCCATTTTTTCCGTCTCCGGAACTCTCTGGACTCGATGTACACCAGATTCATATTTCATTTTTCCATAAATTCCATTTCCTTCGATGCTTGCAATCACTTCCTTGAAGCCGCCGATCGGCGTTTGATTTGAGTTCAAAACGGCCGCCTTCCATCCGTTTTTTTCTGCATAGCGCAAATACATTTTCAGGAGTTCGGCCGCAAAAAGCCCTGATTCATCTCCGCCGGCTCCTGCCCGGATCTCAACAATCACGTTTTTGCTGTCGTTCGGATCACGGGGCACAATCATTTTTTGAAGTTCTTCCGCGAGAAGTTCTTTTTTCTTTGAAAGTTTCATATTTTCTTCCATCGCCATTTCTTTCAATTCTGCTTCTCCTTCAGTGTTGATGATCTCAGCATTTCCGCGCATAATTTTTTCAACATTTTCCAGCTCCGAAATTTTCTGGATTGTTTCCTCCAATTCCGCCATTCTTTTTCCGATCGTTTTCATTTTTTGCGAATCCGAAACCACCTCGGGATTTTCCATCCCGGCCTTCAAATCATTGTATTCTTTTGTGATTGCGTCCAATTGATTCTTCATATGACTATGTCTAATATTCGCAGAGAAGCAAGAGATTGTCAAAAAAAGGCGCATCATTCGCGCCTTTTCTAACAAGATTCGAAATTTATTTTTTTTCAACCTTTTTCTTGGCAGCCTTTTTCTTGGCAACGGGTTTGGCTGGTTTTGCAGTTTTTGTTGGGGGCTTCTTTTTCTTTTCGGCTCGTTCGATCTTTTCGGCAAGAAGCTGTTCGCTTTTTTCCATGCGCTTCTTGAAGCGATCGACGCGGCCGGCCGTATCAACAACGCGCTTTTTGCCTGTATAAAAAGGATGGCAGGCGCTGCAAACTTCGACTTTCATCTCCTCTTTCACTGAACCGGTTGTAATCAAATTTCCGCAGGCGCAGATGATTTTGGCTTCCGAGAAGTATTTCGGGTGGATATCCTTTTTCATAATTTTGGGAAAATCAATAAATTTACTTGTTAATCCTAGCATAACAATGAATAATTGACAAGCCCCAGGGCGCTTGATATACTATAAATCGTTATCAAACATATCTCCCATGGAAAAATCCTTGCCCCAAATTATTGGGTTTTACGGGAGATAGAAGTAAATAATTAAAGGAAAAAACAATGCAAAACAATGAAAATGCCCCAAAAAACGGGGAAAAGGCGGCAATCGACGAAAAATCGGCCGATTTTTTAAGTGAGGGAGGTTCTTCTGAAAATCTGGACCTTAGCGTTGCCGGGCTGCTCAAAGCTGGCGTCCATTTCGGACACAAAAGTTCGCGCTGGAACCCAAAAATGAAAGAGTATGTATTCGGCGTAAAAAACAATATCCACATCATCGATCTTGAAAAGACGATGGAGCTGTTTCAAAAAGCTCTTGATTTCCTGCGAACCACGACTGAAAATGGCGGAAGGATCCTGTTCATCGGCACAAAGCCCCAGGCGCGCCACCTGATCGAAGCTGCTGCGGAGGCGCTTGAAATGCCGTATGTCAAAAATCGCTGGCTCGGCGGAACATTCACTAACTTTAATGAGATCAAACGGCGGATAAAATATCTCAATGATCGAGAGAATCTGGCGGAAAGCGATGAGATAAAAAGATATACGAAATATGAACAAAGTCAGATCAAGAAAGAGATTGCCCGGATGAATGAGAAAATGGGCGGTATCAAAAAAATGGAAAAGCTTCCGCAGGCAATATTCTTGGTGGATATAAAAGAAAATGCACTTGCAGTCAAAGAAGCCCGCAGTGCCGGCATTCCGACCGTCGCGCTCGTTGATACGAATACTGATCCGACGCTTGTTGATTTTCCTATTCCAGCCAACGACGATGCGCTTTCCGCTATCAAGTATATACTGGGAATCATTGCAAAGAACATTGCTCAAGCAAAGCAGAAAGCGCAATCCGAAAAAAAGGAAGCAAAAGAGAATAAAAAATAAATAACCAAGCACTCTTCCCTAGAGCAGGAAGAGATGAAGAGGATTAAGGGGGAGACCCTAAAGAAATTTATGTCCAAAATAAAGATATCTGCGGAGCTTGTGAAAGAGCTTCGCGACAAAACAGGCGCCAGCATAATGGAATGCCGAAACGCGCTCATTGAAGCAGAAGGCGATCTTGAAAAGGCAGCTGAATTTCTCCGAAAACGGGGAAAAGAGAAAGCGGCCAAGAAAGCCTTGAGAACTACGGCCGAAGGCGTGATCACTTCATATATACACAGCAACAAGAAAATCGGCGCAATGGTGGAACTCTTCTGCGAAACGGATTTTGTGGCAAAGAATTCTGAATTTCAAGAATTGGCGCATGACCTTGCGATGCATATCACTGCGACCAGCCCGAAATATGTCTCATTCGATGATGTCAGCGAGAATGAAAAATCCGAATATGAAAAATTTGTCCGCGAAGAACTTGCAAGTCAATCTGCCTCGCCGGCAGACAAGAAGAAACCTGCCGAGATAATTGAAAAGATAGTGTCTGGCAAAGTAAAAAAGCATTTTGAGGAGATCTCTCTCATGAACCAGCCATTTGTCAAAAATCCGGAAATCACAATTGATGATTTTATCAAGGAAAAAATTTCAAAAATTGGAGAGAATATTCAAGTTGGAAAATTTGTGAGATTTGAAATCTCGTCATGACTCAAACCGTTTTTCTCAAAATCCGCCGCTGGGAGAATTCTCGACCGGCGAAGTTCTCTCATCCTCTCGAAACAGGGGATCTCGTTATCATAGAAACGGAAGAAGGCCTCGAATCAGCGATTGTTGAGAAAGTGAAAAATGAGGCGGAACAGGGAAAACCAGCCGAGACGCCCGGTGTCAAAATAATCCGGAAAGCCAGTATGAGAGATTTGAATATTATCAAGGAATATCGACAAAAAGAGGAGGAAGCACTCAAAATATGCAGGGATGAGGTGAAAAAAACCGACCTGCCGATGAAAATCGTGGGAGTATCCTACTCCTTCGACGGAGGAATTATCTCGTTCGCTTTCATAGCCGACGGAAGGGTCGATTTTCGGGAACTGGTGAAGACCCTTTCCAAAAATTTCCAACGTTCGATACGTTTGCATCAGATCGGGGCTC
>DATGZC010000109.1:0-5539 GCA_035297345.1 Bathyarchaeia archaeon | reverse complement strand
CTGCACCCCCAGGTTCGCCAGAAATTGGCTCATTTCGCCAACCTCCGACCGTAGAAGTGGAGGATCGCCCAGTGCAATGCGACCTGCGCAAGCAGCCCGACCGTTTTGCGCATTTTTTTGTAGCCGCACGATGCAGAACTCAACAAATCCCTTGCCGCCATAAGGCACCTCCCTCAAAAGATATTTTTGAGAATCCATTTCACCAGCCACGCTCCGAAGAAATAGACTAGGGCAACCTTTATGGTGTAGCTGAGCAGAAACGCCCATCCCACGCTGATTTTCAAAATGAGCAAATCCCTTGACCGCAAAATATTCCAATAGAAAGACATGGCCACTCTCCCCGGAATGTATCTATCTGCTTCAATTATAATTTCAAAATAGTCGGAAGTCAAAAACAGCCCCGCTTTCTCGGAGCCGTTTTCTTGAAATTGCAATCTTGCTGCTCAAAGCAATTTGATGACGTCCATTATCGCCACGATCCCCACGATAGTGCCTTCGCTGTCAACCACCGGCATAGAGTTGAAATTCTTTTCTTTTATCTGCTTTATCAGCTCTTCAACGGTCTGTTCCGAAGTCACGCTGAAAAATTCTCTGGTCATTATGTCTCCGACGGTTGAAATTTTTTCCAGCCCGTTGGCAGGCGCCTCCTTTGCTCCGGCTGATTTGTCGTTGATGAAATCAAGAAAGGTCGGCAAAAAAATGTTTGAAGCATCTTTGGTGAAAAAATCTCCCTCGGTGACGATGCCGATCAACTTGTTGTTTTCGTCAATGACCGGAAGCCCGTGAATCCGAAATTTTGCCAAAATCCCCGCCGCTTCTTTCAAGGGCGTGTTTTCTGTCACGGTGATGACTTCTTTGGTCATAATGTCTTCGACTAACATCGCTTTTATATTATGCAGATTATTGATTGTATTTTATAATATTTCCCCGTTGTTCGCAAAACTGAAACTCGAAGGAACGCTTATTGAAACAGCCTCACCGCCCAGCCGAACAGGCTGAATTTGCTCTCGTCCGCGGCAATGAAACTTTCAATATCGGCCTGTTCCTGATTCAGGTTTTTGATTTGCAATTGCAGTTCGGCTTTGTCCTGGTCGTTTGCGGCGCTGTCCGCCAGTCTCGAAAGCTGGGCGATCTGGTTTCTCGTCTGCACCATCTGGCTTCGAAGGTCTCCAAGGTTCTTGTAGTCGGATCCGAAAAAGAAGGTTTTGATTTTGCTCCTGCTTTCGACCTCTTTGATCTGTTCGGCGGTCTTTTCTTTCAAATCGTTTTGCTGATGGGCAATAACCCTTACTTGCTGTCCGATGCCGCCCTCGCGGTCAGCCACTGACAAAAGTCCCTGGACGAAATTGGCGACCGTGCTTCGATGAGTTTCCGCCTTCAATTGCCCTTTGTCATTCTTGATATTGTTCTTTTTTCCTATTTCTTGATTTGCAGTCGGATCAGCCGTTTGAGTGACACTGTCTGTCCCCATATTTCCATTCTTTCCTTGGGTCACTTTTCCTCTGGCGGGCCCGCCCGCTTTGTCCGGCTTTCCCGCCGGTGCTCCTTGGGCTGAAGCATACGAAACCAACGCCGCTGCCAATGCGATGGTCAAAATGAACAATAGGCTTGATTTGTTTTTCACTGTTTTTGAAATTAATTATTTAATTATCTCGATTATAGCACAAACAATCCTGTTCTTGAAATAAAAAAACAACCCGCGAGCGGCGGGGTTGCTTTTCGAGATTTCCTAAAATAGAATCTTAGCAGTGATTAGAGAAAGCTGGAGTTGAAAAAAGGCGACCAACGAGAGTCGGCCGCCTTGGACTTTGATGGAATTTTAGAGACATTGCTCAAAAAAGATGGTCCATTTCATTTTACAAACGCTTGCCGGAAAGACGCCTCGAAATCGCAGGTAATTGACGGCAGATGGATGATTTTCTGTATCGCTTGATTGATGTTGTCCATGAGTTTCCGCAGCGCTTTTTCCATACGCTCGCCATAAACATTCAGGTGGCCGGAGAAAGGTGTTCGCCCCGGTTGCTGATGCGAATCTGGAAGTCCCCCTCGCAAGCAATATCGCTCAAGCCTTGCATGATTCCTACAATCAAGGCTTTTCCGGTGATGTATTCATCCAGGCCCTCCGCCCCCTTCCGATGATCATGGAATTTTATGTTGCTTTCCGTTTTCCACCGACTAGGAACACTTCCCGCCAACTTAACTGAGACACCCATTTCGTTTCCCTCCGTGTAGTTTTGGATGTTGGTTAAATTTCGTATCGCCCATTCTAGCAGAAAGACTCAAGGAACATACCTTTATATCACTTTCAAAGCAATCTGTCAATAGCCGATAAGGCTGTTATTCGGGAAGTATTATTTTTTTGATAAGGCTGATTTTAGTGGGTACCGACTGCCCACTGAACAATGCAGACCCTTCCACGCGTCGAAGTATGAAAGAGTTGGTCGTTTTTGATAATTGTCGTATAAAAAAATCCGGGGCGGTTCTCGATAGACATCGTCGATCACCGCTCCCGGTTGGTATTGCACACGCTTGGCTTTTTCCTCCGTGTTCGTTGACCCGGAAAGTTGATGGCAGAGGCTAGTCTCCGCCGCCCAAGGCCACAAAAATGGCAATCATAGGCCTTTCTCACCCTCCACCGCTTTTGTGCGGACTTCGCCGGTTCAAAAGCCATTGCGGAAGCCTCCCTGCTCACCGCATCTCCATTATCCACCACTCTTGGCATTCACTAGGCGATTCTCACCCTCTTTTTGTTGTATGTTGAATTGTCTAATAGATTTTGTTCACGCCGGCGGTGTCACCCGTTGTGAGCGTGTCTTTTTTCACTTCTTGCGTTGAACCGTATCCGTACATCGTGTTGTTCGCATATGCCGAAGTATAGTGATCGTTCAATCCGACCCAATGGCCCAACTCGTGAGTCAAGATATCCTGCACATCATATTTTCCCGAAATTCCGCAAACGCCTGATTCAAGAGACGACCAGCTCCAAGGAAATTTTTTGTTCATGATTGTATCGTTTTCCACAGCCAATTTCGTTCTTCGGTCGAACCAGGTATAAGTGACGGCCAAAGCATTGCTCGAAGATACACTGCCCCAAGTCAGAACATTTTTTTTGTCATAAGCATAGTTGGATGTGCTTATGTCTCCGGCATAAGAAAAATTTGTTTGCAGATCGGTTCCATTTTCCCACTCTGCGAAAGATTTGCTTGCGATTTCTGAAAAGGATGATCCGACAAATGAAGCCGCGCTGGCTGAATTGACATAGTATTCCCAGGTTCCACTCGGCAGCTTCCATCCGGCTGATTTCACAACTGAAAGTGAATCGGGATCGACGCAAGCCGGAAGAGATTCAGATTTTTTTCCGAAATTTGGTTTGGCTTCATGAACGAACACCCGCACTTTGAGATTGGGATGGCCGGGGACGTCATACACTCCGTTTTTTTCAGGAATGTTGGCATTGCCCGCTGCAAAAACGCTCACTTGAAAAGCGAACAGAAACGCCAAAGCTCCAATCGTCGCGGTGATCAGTCTTGCTTTTTTCATATTTTTTTGTTCCAAATATTTATGTCAGTATTATAACCTTTTGCAACCTACAATGTAATCCGAAAAAGTGGATAACTTTCGGAAAAACCACTCATAAGCCAAATTTTGCCTAGCTCGAAAAATAAAAAAGAGGTCATCCGTAGATGACCTCTCGCGGGCGGTTGTGCCCCGTTTGAAATTAGCTGCTAGCTTGCTGGCGCTGGCGCTTGCGACTCAAGAAAATAAGGCCAATCAGCCCGCTTCCTAGAAGCAGGACTGTGGGAGGAATAGGCACATTGCCGTTCCCCGCCAAGCCAGTTTGGAAGGCCACCGACGTATCGGCGACGTCTTGAGGGAATATGTGCGCTGCCGCAAAGTATCCCGCGGCATTGTTCACCAGGACGCCGTTGGAACTGCTCCAAGTGCCACCGCCCAAAAGGGTCGCCGTGAACGTCAGCTCTCTTAAGGCCGACGTATATCCATCAAAGTATTTGAGCGAGGTGTTCATCACCCCGAAGTTGCCCGTATTGCCGGATCCCACACTGACAAGGGAAGGGGAAGCGTCCCAACCGGTCGCCGCAACATTAGCAATATCGACGGATTGGCTACCGCTCAAATTGAAATTGGCAGCGAAGGCGTTGGTATCACCGAACAGGTACCGATTGCTGCCATTGGTCAGCGATCGGACATCAAAATATGCCGTGGTTGGAGTTTGCTGAGTTATCGTGACTTCGAGGTAGGGCCCGTGAAGCTGCTCAGGCTGGCGTTGGGCACGCCGATATCAAAAGTGAACGGCGTATAACTTGCCATTGCAGCCATCGGAACCAGGAGACAAATCAACGTGATAAAAGCGAGTTTTTTCAAGCTCATTCCTCCTTTGATTTTCGTGCTTGCGTATCTAAAACTTTTTGTCACCCCCTTTCAGCGAAGTTATTTTAAACGAGCGCATTTCTCTGCCTAAAATGTAGTACATATATAACAAATATTTAATTTTGTGTCAAGTTTTTGGTCATTTATTTCTTGATAAGCATCGGATTTTAGTCGATTGAAACGGCCACGACAATCAGCCGTTTCAAAGTCGTCCCTCCCGGCCAGCAGGTCATCAAAGTGAGCCGTTTTTGGCCAATAGAAGGGTTGTTTCGGAGATCTGAAGTTTCCTCCGGAGCGACGATTTTGCTGCCTGTGACGAAATATTGAAATTTTTGATGCTGGAAAAAAATGTCTATTTCATCCCCTTTTTCGAGCTTTGAAAGAAGATAGAAGGCGGCGTTGTAGCGATTGGCTTGGAGTAGATCCTGGCCAGAATGGGCAAAAAGAAAAATATTCCCCTTTTCTCCCGGATTGGCGCTGCCGGCCGCCTGCGCCACGCCCTGGGTGAGAGCCCGCAGATAGGCCGCTGGATTTTCCGCGTCGACGTTCGCAATCACTTTCGCGTTTGCCTCGATCTTCGGAATCACAATGCCAAACTGCTCGTCGACCGGCACGAGAATATCGTTTTTGTCTCCGTATTCCGCGGACGCATCTTCTTGAGAAACAACTTCTTTGGATTTATCCTTGTTCAAAGCATAGCGGACTTCGGAAGTGACGACCGGGAAAAAAATTAGCGCAAAAAGAATCACGGCCGCCACAACAAAGACGGCGCCCGTGATTGTCAGATATTTCGGATTTTTAGGCAAACGGATCTGCGGGAGGCGTGTCAATCGGAGGTTTAAGACCGCCTTTTTTGCGCTTCTTAGCCGCGATATAATATAGTGCATACAAGATTATGAGACCGAGCAGGCTATAAAAATAAGGATGTTTTTTGATTGTTTCGCCCGCCGATCCGCCCCTGGCCTGTTCTTCACCGAGGACTTTTCCTTCTTCGCTGGCCGGAGTCTGTTCTTCTTCGGAAGGCGTCTGGGCACCTTCAACTGTGCCGCCGGTTTCACCGCCAGTCGCTGCGCTGGCCACCGCTCCCCCGCCGACCGGAATGGCTCCTCCACCGCCGACAACGGTCGTGGTGACCGTCCGCGTTCCCCCG
>DATGZC010000108.1:0-14008 GCA_035297345.1 Bathyarchaeia archaeon | reverse complement strand
TGAATATCGAGCCGGAGCTGATCGAGGAAGCCGGTGAATGCGGTCTGCGTCCGATCGTGATGATGCTTGGTGCGATCGCGCACATGCGCTGGGATATGAGAGCGATGAGCTATGAAGCGCCGCTGGGAGTCGGATATCTCGCGGCAAATATCAATATTAAATGAAGAAGTATATCATACAAATTGCTCCCATTGTGCCTCTTCCGGTTCTGCGAACGCAGATTTTTTCGTATTGGCATTCGGAGGCCTTGCCGGCCGGGACGCTGGTGTCGATTCCATTCTATTTTCGCGAGATTCAGGGCATAGTGATCAATGTTCGCAAAAATGATTTGCAAGAAGGGTCGCTCAAACTGAAGAACATTAACGCAGTTGTGGAGGAAAAATTTTTGAGTGAAAACCAAGTTGAGCTGGCGCGGCGTATCGCCGATTTTTATTTTGCGCCGCTGGGAACCGTGCTGAAGCATATGATTCCGAAAGCCGCCGGGCATAGGGTGAAGAAGAAAAAAATATGCAAAGTCGCACCAAAAACAGAAAAAATTAGCGAAGAAGCGAAAGGTATTCTCGCGAGCAGGAAGAACAAATTTTTGCTCACAGGGAATGGAAAAGCCAGAGAAAAAATCAATCTTGATCTGATCCGTGCGTGTCTCAAAGAGAACAAACAATGTCTCATTCTTGCTCCGGAAATATTTTTTTCGCAAAGCCTCCATGAAAAATTGCAGTCGGAATTTTCCGAAGAAATCGCCCTCGTTCATAGCCGGATAACGAAAGGAGAATATTTTGGCTATTGGAAAAGAGTCAGATTCGGAGAATTGAAGATTGTCATCGCCTCGAAATTGGGAATTTTCTTGCCGTTTTCGAGTCTCGGGATGATCCTTGTCCACGAAGAACAGGATGCTTCGTTCAAACAATGGGAATCGATGCCGCGCTACAATGCGGCGCGCGGCGCGGAATTTTTGGCTGAAATATCGGGCGCAAAATTGGTTTTGGAAAGTTTTGTGCCGGCGGTCGAAAGCCTATACCGGGCAAAAACAGGCGAACTGGAATTGATCAAAACAAAAAATGCGACAGAATTTCCTGAGATAGAAGTCGTCCAATTGGAAGGAGAAAGGAAGAATCCGGATTTCCCTATTTCCAAAGCGCTGTACGGCCGTCTGGCGCAAATCGTGAATGAAAAGAAACAAGCGGTTGTTTTTGTGAACAGGCGCGGTTTTTCCACTCGCACGATCTGTGAAAATTGCAACCAAGTTTTGAAATGCCCGAAGTGCCGTCTCGCGCTTGTTTTTTCAGAAGAGCACGGTCAATATCGCTGTCTCCATTGCGCATTCAAGATGGATCTCTTGAGTGCCTGTCCAACGTGCGGCGGTTTTCAATTTTCGCATCGCGGAATCGGGACGCAGACGGTCGAAAAGAAAATCAAGAAGCTTTTTCCTTCCGCGAGAGTTTCTCGGCTCGATGCAGATGCTCTCATAAGCAAATTGAAGTCCCAGGACATATTGCAAAATTTCGCGGCGGGCGAAATCGATATCCTGGTCGGTACGCAAGCAGTGATCAAGGGCATATATTCCGGCAACATTGGATTGGCGGCGTCCATTTCCGGCCGGGATTTTGCGGATGAGATCGAATACAATTCGCGCGCGGTGGCACTCTCCCGGATTTTCCAGATGGCAAACTTGCTGGACATAAACGGAATTCTGATGATACAGTCTTTTTTTGGCGGCAGCCCTCTTTTGAATCAAATGGAAAAAAGCGATTCAAAAAAATATTTTGCGAGTGAGCTCGCGCTCCGGAAAAGATTCTCCTATCCCCCGTTTCGAAAATTTGTGAAGCTTGCTTATCGGGATAAATCAGAGAAAAAAGTCGTGAGTGAGACAAAAAAAGCATTTGACTTGCTCGTGGCGACGAGTGATAATGGGATAGAAATCATCGGTCCCTACCATTTGCTCTCGGAACAAAAAAGAGGCATATATTTGCGAAATATTCTCCTAAAGATCGACCCAAAAAAAAATATTCGCGAACTTCCGATCCGTTCCGTGATCGGCGCTCTTCGAAAGGGCTGGAGCGTGGATGTTGATCCAATAAGCCTATTTTGACTGCACAATATGAAAAAATCCAAGCTAAAGATCATCAAATATCCAAATGATTTTCTTCGCCGCAAGACGCGGGAAGTCAAAGTCGAGGAGTTGAAAGATCCGAAAGTCCAACGGCTGGTTTTTGATATGATGAAATCAATGGAAGACGAGAAAGGAGTCGGACTTGCGGCGCCGCAAGTCGGGTCGGATCTTCGGATTTGCACAGTTGCGGCCGAAGAAGAAGTGTATATCCTTGTGAATCCAAAAATAAAATCATCCTCCAGAAAAAAAGATGTTTTTGAAGAGGGATGCTTGAGTTTCCCTGGAAAGTTTTTTCCGGTCGAGCGCCCGATCAAGGTGAAGGTCCAGGCGCGAAATATTGCGGGCGAAAAAGTGAAAATCAAAGCTGACGGGCTCTTCGCGCGGGTTCTTCAGCATGAAATCGATCATTTGGACGGGATTTTAGTGATCGACCGAGCGATGAACGAGGATAATCGGAGAAATTAGGAAGATATGGAAAATAAACAAATACGAATTATTTTTTTTGGCACGCCGGATTTTGCGGTGGGGATCTTGAAATCTTTGCTGGAAAATTATTTCCAAATTGCAGCGGTTTTTTCGCAACCGGACAAAAAAATCGGGCGCAAACAAGAAGTTGTTCCTCCTCCGGTGAAAAGATTGGCAGTTGAGAAAGGAATAAAAATTTTTCAGCCAGAAAGTTTGCGGGACTCTTCGTTGATTGAAAAGATTGAAAATATCAAGCCGGACTTATTTATCGTCGCAGCATATGGAAAAATTTTGCCGAAAGAGATACTCGAGATTCCAAAATATGGCGCGATCAATATTCATGCTTCCCTGCTTCCGAAATACCGCGGAGCGTCTCCTGTCCAGTGCGCGATTCTCTCCGGTGAAAAAGAAACAGGCGTCACCCTTATGAAGATGAACGAAAAAATGGACGAAGGAGATATTTTGGTGCAGGAAAAAGTCCAGATCGGAGAAAATGATAAGGCGGATTCCTTGATGAAAAAATTGGGAAATGTTGGCGCAAAATTGTCCGTCGATTTTATACCCGAGTGGATTTTGGGGAAAACAAATCCAATTCCGCAGGACCAGAAGAAAGCCACGTACTGCAAGCCGGTGAAACGCGAGGATGGAAAAATCGATTGGCGCGAAACCGCCGGAGAAATATTTCGCAAGTGGCGCGCCTATCATCCCTGGCCGGGGATCTTTGCCCGCCTGAACGCAAAAAATCAGCAGAGAAGATTGAAATTTTTGGAAATTGATGCTGTTGCTGGCGAAAAAACTGGCGGAAAACCCGGGGAAATAATAAGATATAACCAAGGAATCGCCGTTCAAACGAAAAAAGGCTTGCTGATTTTGAAAAAAATTCAGCTCGAAGGAAAAAATGAGATGGCAATCGTAGAATTTTTGAAAGGCTATCCGAATTTCGTCGGAACTGTCTTGGAATAGTATTATGCCCGCCGGCCTTGAAATGAAGGGATAAAATTGCATCAAAAGACAAATCTTTATAATAAGTTTATATATGCGAGATAATCAAAGCATTTCGGGCAGGCAAGATGATATAAAGCAACACAGGACATTCATAATCGGATTTGCACTGATCGTGCTGATTATTTTTTGGTTTCTTCTGAAGCCGTTCGTTTCAGATTGGAAGAATCGTCAAAAAAATCAGGCTGACCAGAGAGCCAATGCAGAGATTCTCAAGGCTCCCTCGATCGTGTCGGATAATCTCTTTCAAATGATTCAAAAAAAATCGACAATGTTTCTGGTGGATATAAGCGCACCGGACGATTTCAAGCGGGGGCATATCGCGACTGCAGTGAATATTTATGCGGACAAACTGAACAAAGAATTTGTCGCATCGCTGGGAGCGCAACCGACTGCGGATATTTTTGTCATAAATCAGGGCAATGAAGGCGATTTGGCAGGTCTGGCGGCGTCTGTCAACAAAATTGTCAGTGCTGGATTTGCGAATGCCAAATATCTGCGAGGCGGAATTTCCGACTGGAAAGACAAAGGGTATCCGCTTGTGTCATCCGGAGGTTCGGATGATGACAATTACAAGGTGAAAAAAATTTCCATCGATGAGATCAAAAACGAAGCCGCAATTAATCCCGGCCTGCTCCAGTTTTTGGATGTGCGCGTCAAGGATGAATATTTGTCAGAGCATATTGTCGAAGCGATAAACATTCCGCTTTCTGATCTCGAAACAAGGAAAAGTGAAATTCCATCCGTCAAGAAAACCATTGTCTATGGATCGGACGAAAACGAAAGCTTCCAGGCGTCCGTGACATTGTTTGACCTCAATTTCTTCAATATATATCAAATGGACGACGGTATCGCTGAATGGAAAGGCGCCGGCGGAAACACAAAGAGCGGAAATTAAATACAAAAAAGACGCCCATGATGGCGTCTTTTGCTATCCGCATTTATTTCACGATTGCGAGGATATCTTCATTTTTCACAAGCAAGTAATCATTCTCGCCCATCCTAACTTCGTTTCCGGAATATTTCGAATAGATCACTTTCTGCTCGGCCTTCACCTTGATTTTCTTGTCATCGCCGACGGCGACCACTTTCCCTTCTTGCGGTTTTTCCCCGCTCGAATCAGGCAGGACGATTCCGGAGGCGGTTTTGGTGTCGTGCTTCATCGGCTCGATGAGCACGTTTTCGCCCAACGGCTGAATATTCGTTTTTGACATATATTTTGGGATGAATTATTATCAAACTTGTTCCCAGGTATATAGTCTAGCTTTTCGGGGCCGGTTCGTCAAGATCGGTTTTTTCCTCAATTTTGATGTCAACAACTTTTTTCTCTCGAACGATCTCTTTTTCTGGCTCGATTTGTTGTTCAATTTCTTGCGGCGCCGGTTTCCCTTTTGAAAAAAAGAGAATATAAAGTATTTCCAAGATTCCAAGCGTATTGACGACAAACAAGACAACGAACCAAACAACGCTTTGGTCTCTGGCCGCGCGCCAAAGCGCCACGCCTTTCCACGGAAAAGTCCAAATCACGACGATTGCGATGATCCACAGATGGGCTTGGATAAAGTTTGCGGTTTCAGCGTGCATAGTTTTTTTGTTTATGAAATTAAATGTAATTGTGACACAAATTCAGTGCTTTTCTTGAATTATACACCAAATTCTTGAAATTGCGAATCTTTTTATCGGGCCGTTCAACGGTCCATCTCTTTCAATTTTTGGTCCCACCATTCTTTCACTGCATTTGTTTGAGCTTTATGTCCAACTTTTCGAAAGTATTCAAATTTTTCTTTAAACATTTGATGATGCTTTTTTAAATTTTCTGGGTTTTGTAGTGCCCATAAAGAGTGTTTTAGCTCGGTATTCTCTTTTTTAGCCAAATATTCTGGAGACAAATATCTGTTTTGCGATACATCAAAATCTATTGGTTCAATCCGAAATTTGTAATTTTTATCTAATATTTTTTTAGCCAATACTTTAATTCGATTCTCTCGTGTTTGTTCGCAAAAGATGAATAAATTGGCTTTTCTAATCTTGCGCTTAGTGATAATTTTTTGACTTTTGATCAAGTTCTCCAGTGTCGATAGAGATTTATTTTCCGGGATTAGCGTCCATTTTTTAGTGAGCGATTTCAACATTGGCCTCTCAGTGATTAAAGCTGTGAAAAACCTTATCATCTCATCCGCCTCTGTTCTTTGGTATGGCTTGAAACCATCAGTATTACCTCCGCAAAAAATAATAATAGGTTTTGCAGCATTATTTTTTGTTGCAAAATCATAAATTTTATTAAAGACGATTTTCAAATAAAAATTATACTTTTCGTCCTTGAGAATATTTTTTGGCATCCCGTATCCGAATACTAAAAAAATATTATTCATAACATTGATTTTGAAAAGATAGAGAGTATTGAAATCTAAGCTGGGGTGCTAGGATTCGGACCTAGGATCACGGGACCAGAACCCGTTGCCTTACCGCTTGGCTACACCCCAATACAAAATGCATTGTAGCGCAAATCGGGAAATTTTTCAAGTAAACGTAATAAAAAAGCCCTTGAAGGCTTTCAAAATCCCCCTTAATTCCTCTTTTTGAAAGGAGGAGATTTTTGTTTTTATACTTTCAAGTATCTTCTTATGGCAATCAAGCTTGAAATAGTTCCGAGGGCGATGCCGACAAAGATTTGGATGAAAAGAATAAGCCAAAAATACTGCATAAAATTTGATTGCACTTCTTTCACGGAAACGGCGCCGGCGATCATCGGTGTCGCGAAACGGATGGTAGGAAGAAGAATGGCCATGACGACAATGGCGGATATCGCGCCATAGATGATGCCCTCGAAGATGAAAGGCATGCGGATATAGGGATTGGAGGCGCCCACCAGGCGCATAATTTCGATTTCCTGTCGATGAGCATAGATTGTGATGCGGATCGCGTTGAAAGTGATGAGGACGGCAATGAGCGAGAAAAGGGCGGCAAGCGTCACGCCGACTTTTCGGGTTGTCGAGAGGACATTGTTCAGCCGTTCGATGACAATTTTGTTTTTCGCATAGTTGATCCGGCTGATGTCGTCCTTGTAGGCGGAACTTTGAATAGCGGTCGCAATTATGTCATATTTGTCGGGCGTGATCGCCTTGATATTGACGGATGCGTTCAAGGGGTTATCTCCGATCGCTTTGATAGATTGCATAATCACGGGGTTGTCCGTATTTTTGGCTTTGAATTCGTCGAGCGCCTGGTCTTTTGAAACATAGTCGGCCGATTTCACTTCTCTGTATTGCAAAACAGTCGATCTGAATTCTTGAATTTTTGACTCTTCCGTGTCGTTTTTGAAATATACGCTGATGTCCACCTTGTCCTGGACGGATCGGATGACAAGATTGGCGGCGATCGACAGGACGATCAGCGTGCTGATGATGAGCAGAGTGAGCGAGAGGATGCTGATCACGGCAAAGCTCAGCCAGCCGTTGCGGCGGAAGTGCTGAAAGCCTGAAACAAATGTCCGGCGGAGGGTGAGAACTAGCATAAGTTTATATTGCGTAGCGGCCTTTGCTATGGTCGCGGATTAATTTTCCTTGATCGAGGGTGATAACACGTTTTTTGACGCGATTGACAATGTCTTTGTTGTGGGTGGCAAGAAGAACAGTCGTTCCCAATTTGTTGATCTTCAGCAGCAATTGGATGATTCCCCAGCTGCTGATCGGGTCCAGATTTCCAGTCGGTTCGTCGGCGATGATGAGCGGCGGACGGTGCACCAAGGCCCGCGCAATTGCGACTCTCTGCTGTTCGCCTCCTGAAATTTCGCGGGGATAGCTGTCCATTTTGTGGGCCAGGCCGACGATTTCCAATATTTGCGGGACGAGCTCGCGGATTTCTTTGTCGCTGTGGTCGGATACTTCAAGAGCAAAAGCCACGTTTTCGAAAAGCGTTTTTCGCGGGAGCAGTTTGAAATCCTGAAAAACGGTTCCGATGCGGCGGCGGTAATATGGCAATTGTTTGAGAGACAGGTTTGAAATATCATCTCCGTTGAAAAAAATTTCGCCCGAAGTCGGCTTTTCTTCGGCATAGAGAAGTTTCAGAATTGTCGATTTTCCAGCGCCGCTATGGCCGACGAGCGAAACGAATTCTTCTTTCTCAATGGTAAAACTGATATCGTCGAGCGCGATGGTGTTGATTCCTCCGGTATATATTTTTTTGACGTTGCGGAATTCAATCATATTCCTATAAAGTGTAACGCAAAACGCATAACGATTATTTTGATGATGTCCTCAAATAACTTTCGATAAAACTTTCCAAGTTTCCGTTCAAAACTTCCTCGGGATTTTTGGATTCGAATTTTGTGCGGTGGTCTTTCACGAGCTTGTATGGATGAAGGACATAGGACCGGATCTGGCTTCCCCATTGAATTTCGGCGTGCTTGCCTTTCAAATTTTTTTCTTTTTCCTCTTTTTCCGCGATATGTTTCTGGTGCAGTTTGGCTTTGAGGATTTTCATCGCCTGCTCTTTGTTCTGCAGCTGGCTGCGTTCGTTCTGCGAAGCAGCAACAAGGCCGGTCGGGATATGCGTGATGCGCACGGCGCTGTCGGTCTTGTTCACGGATTGGCCGCCGGCGCCTGAAGATCGGTAGGTGTCGATTCTCAAATCTGTCGGGTCGATCTCAACTTCCTTTATTTTATCAATTTCAGGCAAAACTTCAACTAGGGCAAAGGATGTTTGCCTCAAATTTTTGGCGTTGAAGGGTGAAAGCCGCACCAAACGGTGCACTCCCGCTTCGGTTTTCAGATATCCGTAGGCCAGTTTTCCAATCACCTCGATTGTGGCGCTTTTGATCCCCGCTTCCTGTCCGCGTGATTCGGAAATCACTTTTGCTTTCCAATTCTTTTGCTCGACGAATCGAAGATACATTTTGATGAGCATTTCCGCCCAATCCTGGGCGTCCGTTCCTCCGGTTCCGCTATGGATCGAAAGGATGGCGTTGTTTTGGTCATATTCTCCGCGAAACAGCGTTTCAAACTCGACATTTTCAATATTTTTCTCGAGATTTTCGCTCTGCTTCTCAATCTCGCTCTTTATTTTTGGATCATTGGCCGCCAGTTCCATCATTTCGGTCAAATTGCCAATTTCCGTTTCAAATTCGCTCAACTTTTTGATGTCGTCCCGCAATCCTTCGAGCTCCTGCATCACGTTCTGTGCTTCTTCTTGATTTTGCCAAAAATTTTCAGTGCTCGAGACTTTTTCGAGTTCATCTATTCTTTTTTTCTTTTTGGGCAAGTCAAAGACAGTCGCTTACGGAAGCGATTCTTTGGCGGAGTTCCTCAAGTTTTGCAATGATTTCCTGCATTGACCGAATTATATCACAAATTGCCTGCCATTGCCAGATTTGGAAAAGTTGCTTATAATTCCTTTGTAATTGCGGGATTAGTTCAGTGGCAGAACACGACCTTCCCAAGGTTGAAATACGGGTCCGATTCCCGTATCCCGCTCCAAAAGCCGATGTAGCTCAGTTGGCAGAGCGACGCACTCGTAACGCGTAGGTCCGCGGTTCGATCCCGCGCATCGGCTCATTTGAAAAAAGTTTGGCCACCCTATTTGGGTGGCCTTTGGCTAGTCAGTCATCAATCGCCATTCTCCGTTTTCCGGATCTTGGCCGATGAATGTCCGTATTTGGACCGTTTTTCCCTCCAGTTCTTCTGGAGGGGGACTTCCTGCGGGTCTGCGTCTTGGAGTTTTGCTCCTCTCTCCATACGCAGCTTCAAGCTGCATACACGCCAGAGTATCATCGAGAGTTAAACACATAACGAAATGTCCTCCTTAGAGAAATGTGCTAAATTATTTTTTTTTAGAAAACCGACGGGTCGCCTTCTGAATTGGCGGGAAGTTGTTGTTCAAATGTCTTCATTGCTGGGTCGCGGAATTCGACTTGTCCGTTGTTCGCATTCCATTGGTATTGTTTGAGAAAAACCGAAACGGGATAATTTTTCATTTGGTCTTTCAGCCAATCGGCATAAGTCGGCTTTTTGACAAAAATTTGCGAGAGATGGACCATATCTTCGCCGTTGTCGGTCTTTTTTTCCATCAACTTCAATATATGAAATCCGAGCTGGCTCTCAATCGGCTGGCTGATTTCTCCCGCTTTCATCGAATAGGCTTTGTCTGCAACCTGCTGAATCAGCTGATTTTTCGTCGACCAGCCAAGATCTCCCCCATTCAGGGCGCTTTGACCGTCTGATGCTTCTTTCGCGACTTTGGCAAAATCTTCTTTTTTGGTCGTTACGCGATCAAAAAGCGACTTGGCTTTCGATTGTTCAGAGCTTTTGTCAAGGCTCGAAGCATAGGTATCGGCCAGTTTCTCTGAATACAATTCGGGCTTCACGACTTTTTGCTCGAAATCAGCGAGTGTCCAGCCATAGAGCCGGGCCAGATCGCTCATGAGATTGTCTTTGTTTCCAAATTGTTGGATGTTGCTTTCAAGCTCTTTGGAAACATCTGCATCAGTGAGTTTGATGCCGCGCTTTTTTGCGAGATTCTCAATCACAGCGTTTTCAATCACCTTATTGATGATCTCTTTCTCTTTAACTGCAAGTCTTTTTTGTCCTTGGTCGGTCGAAAAGTCGACTCTCATTCCGATTTTTTCGAATTCCTGCGATTCATAGAATTTTTTGATGGCCGCATCATCAGCTTTGATTTCACCCACGGAGATCATTCCTGCGCCGCGCACATATACTGCCGGAAATGGGACGGCTTTTGTCGCTGAAACAAAAAAGCGGTTGCTCCAATTGAATTTGTATACGCCGAGGATCAGAACAAGCAAAAATGCAAAAATCACTCCGGCGATTGCTCCGGCCACAATCCAAATCTTGTGTTTTTCAAGTTTTTCATTTTTGGACATATATTTTTTCTAATTTTTCGAAGCAAAGAAAAAGTGCCACCATTTTTGCCAGTTCGGCGAGTTGTCTTCAGGAGGAGCCTGGGAGGCAGAAGGATCATTTTGCGGCTGGCTGTTTTCGGGAACGACGTCTTTTTGGAGAACGATCATCTTTTCGTTGTTTTTTTGCAGATTCAATTTTTCGCGAGCTTCTTTTTCCTGAAAGTCCGTCGAAGAAAGATAGCTGGTCAAGTTTTGCATATCGTTATTTTCCTGGCCCAGCTGATTTATCTGCGCTTGCAGTCCCTCGATCTCCTTTTGAATCTGTCTTTTGCGATATACTACCTTTCCGAGAGATATTCCGATCAGGACGAGGACCATCAAACCGGCGAGAAAAAATATTCCCGAATATATCTTGGCGGATAATTTTGTTTTGTCGGGATTTTTTCTTTTCACTTATCTTAAAATCGCATTAGAGGCGCCACAGTAAAAGCGACCATTGAAAGGACGGCCAGAATTGTGATAATCAGCCAGATCACGCGTATTTTTTTCTTGTGACGAGATTTCATCGTGTTTATATTATACCACTATTTTCGCAAAACTGCCAAAAAGGCCGAACTGGGAATCTCCACACTCCCGACATTGGTCATTCTTTTCTTGCCCTTTTTCTGTTTTTCAAGCAATTTGCGCTTGCGAGTGACGTCGCCGCCATATAGTTTGGCAGTCACGTCTTTCCGGAAAGCCTTTACCGTTTCACGGGCAAGTATCTTGGCGCCGACGGCCGCTTGAAGAGCGATCACGAAGTTTTGGCGCGGAATAACATCTTTCAGCTTCTCAACGGTTGCTTTTCCCTCAGAAAAGGCATTTTTTTCGGGAACGATCCTTGAAAAAGCATCCACCTTTTCTCCTGCAACGAGAATGTCGAGCTTCACAAGCTTGTTGGGCCGCGTGCCGATGATTTCATAGTTCATCGAAGCATATCCGCTCGACGCGCTTTTCAATTTGTCATGCAGATTGATGATGACGTCGATGAGCGGCGCTTCGAAAGTGAGAATCAATCTTTCTGCATCGATGTATTCCGTATTTTTGTATTCGGCGCGAGTATTATTCATGAGCTCCATGATTGAGCCGAGATATTTCGCTGGGGAAATGATGTCCAATTTCACGTAAGGCTCTTCGATGGAGTCGATAACAGACGGATCGGGCATTTCAAGCGGCGAATATATTTTTATTTTATCTTTTTTGCTTTTAACTTTCACCTCATATACCACACTGGGAGTCGTAATCACCGGATCAATCTCAAATTCACGCCTCAATCTTTCCTGAATGATTTCCATATGCAGAAGTCCCAAAAATCCGCAGCGGAATCCGCGGCCGATGGCCAGATTTGCTTCGGGTTCGAACTGAAACGCGGCATCGTTGAGCTTCAGTTTTCCCAGCGCATCGCGCATGAAATTGTAGTCATCGCCTTCTTTTGGATAGAAGCTGGCATATACGACTGGTTTGATTTCTTTGTATCCGGGGAGACTCGTTACGCGTGACGCATAGCGAGTAACGGTTATTGTATCACCCACCCTGCAATCCTCAACGGTTTTGAATCCGGTTGCGATGTAGCCTATGTCTCCGGCTGAAAAAATTTCGGTTTTAACGAGCGCGGGAGAGAAATGTCCCACTTCGATAACCAGGCTTTCCTGTTTGGTTGCCATTGCCAGTATCTTTTCTTCGGCTTTTATTTCGCCGTCGATGATCCGGACATAGGCCAAAACGCCTTTGTAAGTGTCGTATTTTGAATCAAAAATGAGCGCCCGCAGGGACTTGTCTGTTTCACCGGACGGTGAAGGAATTTTTTCGATGATCTTTTCAAGAATATTTTCCACACCCTCTCCTGTCTTGCCACTGGCTTCGAGGATATCTTCTTCGCTACAGCCGAGCAAGTGAATGATTTCTTTTTTGGATTTTTCCACTTCGGCGTTCGGGAGATCGATTTTGTTGACGACGGGAATAATTTCAAGTCCCTGCTCGATGGCATGATAGAGATTGGCGACGGTTTGGGCCTGCACGCCTTTGGTCGCGTCCACCAAAAGAACCGCGCCTTCGACAGCGGCGAGAGACCTTGAAACTTCATATTGAAAATCGACGTGCCCCGGCGTGTCGATCAGGTTTAAGATATATTCACCGGAAAGATTCGATTCTAAGGAGGACGGCAAGGTTTGGCCTTGAGGAATTCCGAGAGCTTTGCTCGAGGAAGGGAAAGGCCGAACCTTAGCTGGCCGGAATTTCATCCGCACCGGCTGAAGTTTGATCGTGATTCCCCTTTCCCGCTCAAGGTCCATCGTATCAAGAAGTTGCTCTTTCATTTTCCGCGTCTCGACGGTCTTGGTGATCTCAAGCATCCGATCGGCCAAGGTCGATTTGCCGTGATCAATATGCGCGATTATGCAAAAATTTCGGATATTTTCCTGGTTATTCATATTCTTTAATCTACCTCATTTTCGCCTTTTTGCAAATAAAAAAGCGCCGACGACCTTTGCCGTTGAGTCTTTCAAAACAAGCCTCAAATTCCGCTGGCTTCCGTTGGGTCTTCGGGGATTGACGGGCGGCGGAGGCGGAAGATGCGGGTGGAGAAAAGTTTCTTGATGTAGTGAAATTCTTCAAGGTCGAAGAAGTGAGACAGCAGAAGATAGGCGGCGGTTCCTAGCGCGCCCGCGAAGATCATCTGCTCAAAAACTCCGACGAAAGTGTCAAGATTGATGTAGGGTTCGATCAAATATTTGGCGAGCTGGGCGACAACTCCGGCTGCGAGAGCGGAAACAGATATTTTCAAAACGACAGAAACTATTTTTCTATCGTCAAGATATTCAAGCTTGTTTCGAAGGATGAAAATGAGAAGGAACATTTGCACGATGCTCGAGAGAGAAAATGCCCATACTAGCCCGATTATTCCATAGTAGCGCGACAAGATCAATGCGGCCGCAAGATTCATCGCTTCTCCGCCGATTCCGGCGAGAAATGGAATGCGGGTATTGTGAAGCGCATAGAAGGAGCGAGCGAGAAGCGGGATTGTGCTTTGAGCGAACAGGCTTACCGCGAAAACTCCAAGAGCCTGGAAAGTCAGAATCGTGTCGTTCCAATCGAATTTTCCCGCCCCAAGCACGATGCGGACGATCTGGGCGCGAAGGACGAGGATCAGGATACTGGCGGGAATGATGAAAAAAAGAATCTGCCGGAAAGTTTTGGAAAAATTAAGGATAAATATATCCCGTTCGTCGCGCGCGGCGTGATGCGACAGGATCGGAAAAACCGCCAGAGCGAAAGGAATGGCAAAAATTCCCACTGGAAAGCTTTGGAGATTGTTTGCAAAATTGAAAATAGAGAGGCTTCCGGCGGCCAGCGTTGATGCGATGATGGTCACGATCAGCAAATTGATTTGAGTGACAGCAAGACCCAGTGTCCGCGGAACCATCAATGTCAGCACTTTTCGGAGGTTTCTGTTTTTGAAATTGAGGTGCGGAAAATATTTGAGGCCGACGAGCTTCACGTTCGGATATTGGACAGCCATATGAAGAAAAGCGCCTATC
>DATGZC010000107.1:0-3830 GCA_035297345.1 Bathyarchaeia archaeon | reverse complement strand
CCCGATAGTTTTCGTGGAGATAATCGATGAGTTCTTTTTTCTTGGCTTCGTCTTCCATCGCCGCATGCACATCCCGCACAAGATCACCCACCGAAAGATGCGCGATTTTGTCGCGCCCGAAAATCTCCATCAAAAGTTTCGTGTAGGTTCCCTTTCCGGCATTTTTTTTGCCGAGAAGATAGACGATGAAAGTTTTTCCCTCGTCGATGTATTTTTTCAGTTTCTCGATCTCCGGACCGGCTTTCGCGAGAAAATATTCTCGACGCGAGTCGATGTCCGAAAGATCGAACTTATTGTCGAGTCCTTCCGCTTTCGTTTTAAACAGCGGAAATTCTTTTTCGTACTTCATGGTTTTTTCTTGTCATTCCGACCGAGTGAAACGAGTGGAGGAATCTGCATGCATTAACAAATGGCTAGCCACTAGGTTATGGACGCAGATCCCTCGGCTGCGCTACGCTCCGCTCGGGATGACAATTTAAATATTTGGATAAAAAAACAAAGCCCCAAAGCTTGTTTCTATTCTAGCAAAGAAAAATATTTTGGGCAAGAAAAAAGCCGGAGCTGTGAAGCTTCCGGCTTGGTGATTCCCTTGGCGGCAATACCGTTTTAGGGAATAATTATTTTTTGAGCAACGCCCGACAAAAAGTTATACATGGGCACTGCCCCGAATATCGCAAGCAGAACGATTATCGCGAACACTATGACAAATTTCATCAGAGTATCGAAGTTGCGTTCTTTTGTCCAATCTCTATCTGTCATTATCTCTCCTTAATAGAATAAAGCCGGCTCTCCGAAAGAATCTTCGGAAAAACCGGCTCATTGAGGACACAGAGATGCTATCTCTGTCCGCGTGCTTTTTGCGGACCACCCATTCTACACCTACGCTGGGAAGAAAGATACCATTCCCGCGCGAACCAACAGGCAACGGCAGCGGCTGATACGAGAATAAATATGACCAGCCATGATTCGGCGCCGGATACCCCGTTGGGATTCCAATGCTGTATAGGCCAGTGCTCGGGCGGAGTCAGGACCTCGTCATATGGAGACGCTGCAGCAACAGCACAACTGCCAATTGCGGTCAAAAGAAAGACCAATACAAAACCAATTATGAAGCTGATTCTGACCATAATCTCCTCCCCGGAGAAAATAATTTACTTACTTAGGTTGTTAAACTGCTCTTTCTGCAGCACCATACTGCAACAATCTATTATATCACCAAACAAGGGCGATGTCAAGCCCTCATCAAAAAAGTGGTTATATAAGCCTCAATAAAGGCGGCCAATAATAGGAGCGGGAACACCACTGTGAAGTATTTACGCATTGCGAACCTGAAAGCTTCCCCGAACGGCTCGCCGTAGCGCAGCTTCCGAAAGAAGCGCACACCGAGCCACAAACCGTATCCCGACGCCATGAGAATGGCCGGGATCTCCAAGATGCCGTGCGGCAAGAGGCTCAACACGACTTTCAAAAACCCTTCCCGCGCGCCGAAAACCGCGAGCACCAGTCCGATCACGTTCGCGTTCGAAAAAACAAAAAAGATCGGAACGATGCCGAAGAAAAATCCGAAAAGGACCACCAGAAAGGCTTTCACGGAATTGTTGAGAAAAATATAGACGAAAAGCTGGAAAGTCGAAATATCGTGAGCAAAACCAAAGCCGGAAAAAAGTTGGTCGATCGACTGCCGGCTTTGATCGGGATGAGCAATCGCCATCAAATATCCATTGGCCAGCGCCAGGATAAAAATAATATATATTATAAAGATATAACTGCTAACCGGCTTGGTAGTCATGAAATGAATATGTCATGATTAGTCCCGCTTCTCCTATTCATTACAAATTTCGCCACAATATATTCCACGCCATTTATTTCAAGCCGAAGTGCTTCCTGATATCTTTGTCGTTTTCAATTTCATAGGCGGTGATGATTTTCATTTCATCCCGGCCAAAACCAAAAAACTCCCGCAGGAGCTCCATCTCTTTGTGAAAGTTGTACGGACACACCCAAACGCTTTTTTGAAGCTGGTAAAATCCAAGCTGGTTGATTTTCCCCCTTAGCGCTTCCCTCTTGATGCGATGATCTTCCTTCACATCAAAGACCAGAATCCGCCACAATTTGTCCCATTTCTTTGGCTTTTCAATTTCCAGGTCGTTGATCTGATATTTCCCGGCCAGCTTTTTCCCTTCCTTCGTGAGGAAAATATAAACTTGTCCGCGTTTTTTCTGAACCTCAAGCAATCTTCGCCGTTTAAGATAATAAAAAGCGTTGGACAGTTTCTTGTCTCGCCATTTTTCGTTTTTTCTTTTCTTTATTTTATAAGAAATACTCTTCGCGATTTGCGGCAATATTACCGGAACAAAATTCGGAGAGCCGCAAGCCACCACGAACATTCCGCTCCAAAGAACGCCTTTGAGAATCGATCTAGCAATTTGTTTGTTTTTGTCTTCGGACATAGCCTTTCCCTTGGGAAATATTATACTTTATATTTTTCAAATCCGCCAGAAAATATTTCTAGCTTGATTTTATTGCGACCGCATAATTATTAAGCTAAATTTTCAGGAAGATTTATTACCGGCGGCATTTTTGATTCCCGCAGATGAAGACGATATCGCCGCTTTCGTTCGTTCGCAAAATTTTTGTGTTCCGAATCCTGAATTTTTGCAAAGTTTCCGCGGCTGGATGGCCGTACGGATTGTTCGCACCGACAGAAATGATGGCTTCGGCGGGACTCGCGGCATTCAAAAAATCGTCCGAAGAAGAATATTTCGAACCGTGGTGGGCGACTTTGAGATATTCGACGTCGATATTCTCCCCGATCGCCAAGATTTCTTTTTCGGCGGGGGATTCTATGTCACCGGTGAAAAGGAAAGAGCTCTCGCCGAAGTCCATCCTCGTTACGATTGATTCATTGTTTGCATCTCCTGCCGCAGCATCCACGGGCGAATCAGGAAAAATGATCCTGAATTTCGAACCGCCGAAACCGAACTCATCGCCCCGCATCGCTTCGAGAACTTCTGTCTTGTTATAGTTCAAAATATCTTTCCATTCTTTGAATACCGACGTATCTTTTTCCGCGCCGGTCGCAATGACGCGCCCGATCTTATAATTCCGCGCGACATCGATGAGTCCGGCGATGTGGTCCCGGTCCGGATGAGTCGCGATGATAAGATCGACTTCGCGGTCGAAATACGGAAGATATTTCCCGAGTTCTGCGAGTTCTTTTTTCCCGTTCGGCCCGCCGTCGATCAAAATTTGTTTCGTTCCTTTCTGGATCAAAATCGAATCGCCTTGTCCGACATCAAGAAAAACCACCTCGAGCGGCCGCGTTGCCACGAAGATCTGATAGGAAAAATAGAGAAGCAAAATCAGAATAGCGGCGAAGAAAATGTAATGTATCTTATATTTCATTGATAGCTCTTTTTCTCTGATAAAAAAACAAAACTCCGAACAAAATAATATAATAGACAGTGATATGGGTCCAGCCGAAATTTTTGATCTGGAGCGACGACCAGGAAACGTTCGCGAGCCACTGGACTACCGCTAATTCGTATTTCAGCAGGATATAGGGGACAAATCCGACGAGCTTTCCGAGCGGGAGAAAAACGGCGCCCGCGATTCCTGCCAAAAATCCCCCGAGCATGATCTGCGGTATCGCCGGCAGGATCAAAAGATTTGCGAGCGGCGAAATAAGCGACAAATTTTCAAAACTTGAAAGAATGACCGGCAAGACAAAAACCTGCGCCGCCAGAGTCATGAGGATCGTTTCTTTGATAATATTCTGCTCCCCTTCGAAAAACTTTTTTTCGAATAGGGGATAGAGGAAAACGATTCCA
>DATGZC010000106.1:0-10883 GCA_035297345.1 Bathyarchaeia archaeon | reverse complement strand
GAATCTGCTGGATGACTCCGGCTGCGAGCTTGTCGCCTTGTTCTCGCGAAAATATTTTGATATCCACCACTTTCCCGTGCTCCCCGTGCGGAAGATAGAGAGAGGTGTCTTTCACATCTTTTGATTTCTCACCGAAAATCGCCCGCAACAGCCTTTCTTCCGGGGTGAGGTCGCCCTCGCCTTTTGGAGAAATTTTTCCGACCAGGATATCGCCCGAAGAAACTTCCGCACCGATGGTGATGATTCCTGTGTCATCAAGATTTTTGAGACGCTCTTCACCGATGTTCGGAATATCGCGGGTGACAACTTCCGGCCCAAGCTTCGTATCACGGATGTCTACTGAAAAATCTTCGATATGAATCGAAGTATATTTGTCTTCCTCGAGCAGCCGCTCGGAAATAATAATCGCGTCTTCAAAATTCGATCCTTCCCAAGGCATGAGAGCCACCAGCACGTTTTGTCCGAGTGCGAGTTCCCCGTTGTCCGTGGAAGCGCCATCTGCCAAGAGCTGCCCTTTGGCGACCTTGTCTCCTCGCGCGACCCGCGGAATCTGGTTCATGCACGTGAAAGCGTTGGAACGTTCAAAACTTTGCAGCCAGTAGTTTCTTTTGGCGGTTTTTCCGTTCTCCTTTTCTTCTTTCACGGTGATATGGCTTGCATCGACTTCAGTCACTTCTCCCGCTTCTCTGGCCAAAACGACTTGTCCCGAGTCGGCCGCCGCTTTGTCTTCGAGTCCCGTTCCAACGAGCGGTGAGTCCGGCAGAATGCAAGAAACCGCCTGGCGCTGCATGTTTGAACCCATGAGAGCCCGGTGGGCATCGTCGTGCTCAAGAAAAGGAATGAGTGCCGTGGCGATCGAAATACATTGCTTTGGAGAAACATCCACAAAATCGAGTTTTCCAGCTTCGATGATCGACGGTTTGCCTTTGACGCGAGCCTCCACTTTTTCATCCAAGATGTATCCTTCTTCATCAATATCGATGTCCGCGTGAGCGATGCTTTTCCGGTCTTCGACCGTGGCATTCAAATATTCGATTTCTTTTGTGACAAAAGCTTTTCCGTCCTTCAAAATCACTTTGCGATAGGGTGTTTCCAAAAATCCGAATTCGTTGATGCGGGCATAGCACGAAAGATGATTCACAAGTCCGATGTTCGGGCCTTCCGGGGTCTGCACCGGACAGATGCGCCCATAGTGCGACTGGTGCACATCGCGCACTTCGAAACTGGCTCGCTCGCGGGTCAGTCCTCCCGGCCCCATCGCGTTGAGGCGCCTCTTGTGTTCGAGTTCAGCCAGAGGATTCACCTGGTCCATGAACTGCGAGAGCTGGGAAGAAGCAAAAAATTCTTTCACTGCTGCCGCAACCGGCCGCGAATTGATCAGTTGTCCGGGGACAACCGTCGCGAGATCGCAGGTACTCATCCGGTCTTTGATATTCCTAACCATACGCGCAAGCCCCGCCCGAAATTTGTTCTGAACAAGCTCTCCAACACAGCGCACGCGCCGATTTCCCAAGTGGTCGATGTCATCCGGTTCCGCCATCGGGTTGTTGTTGAGCTCGAGTATTTCTTTCACGATCAAAATCAGATCTTCCGGCCGCAAAATGCGGTGTTCTTCGTCGTTCGGCAAGTCGACATCCAGGCGCTGGTTGAGCCGATAGCGTCCCACTTTCCCAAAGTCGTATCTTTCAAAATTGAAGAACATGGACTCGATCATCTGTTTCGCGTTTTCCACCGACGCCAGGTCTCCCGGCCGGATCCTCTTGTATATTTCCTTGAATCCGTCGCCCTGCGTCTTCGCCGCGTCCTTGTCGATCGTCCTTTCGATATAATTTATTTCACCTTTGTTTACATCGGCGAAAGTTTTGAGAATTTCTTCGTCAGAGGCAATGCCAAAAGCCCGCAACAGCGAGGTGATCGCCACTTTTCGCTTGCGGTCTATTTTCACCCAAAGGGCTCCGTCCAGGTCCGTTTCAATCTCCAGCCAGGCCCCGCGGTTTGGGATTATTTTTGCTCCAAAAAGCTTCTTCCCTTTTTGATAGTCCATCGTGAAGAAAACTCCAGGGCTCCGGATCAACTGGCTCACGACGACTCTTTCCACACCGTTGATCACAAAAGTTCCCCGATCAGTCATGATGGGAAGATCGCCGAGATAGACTTCCTGCTCTTTGATTTCTCCGGTCTGCTTGTTGAGAAGCTTCACGATCGAGCGGAGAGGCGCTTCGTATGAAATATTTTTTTCCTTGGAAGTTTTTTCGTCGTATTTCGGCTCGTCGAAATAGTAGTCCCCGAACGAAAGCTCGAGATCTTTTCCTGTGAAGTCGCTCACCGGATTCACCTCGTCCAAGAGTTCGCGCAAGCCGTCCTTCAGGAACCACTCGTATGAGATCGTCTGTGTCTCAATGAGGTTCGGCAGAGACACCATTGGAAGCTGTTTGAAAAATTTCCTCTTTTTGAGGGAGGATTGGGGGCTGAAAGACTCCTTCACCCCAAGAGTTTTCGCCTCTTGCGACATAAAAGACACGCCACTCTCCAATCACCGCTTCGAGAATATCTGGGAAGCGGTCGATTTTGGCTAAGTGGTTTATTAGAAGTATTAAATTATTCTTGTTTGATTTTCCAAATCCCCCGAAAGTTAATCAACGTAATGCAAAGTCTAGCACACTATCTTTTTCTTGGCAAATCTATTCGCTCAAAACACCGATTTTCAGCGTCTTCAAGGCAATATCCGCGATCCGATAGGTCGTCCATTTCCGAGGCACTTTGCTTATTATCTTCCATCCAGAAATTTTGTCAAGTCCCACCTTGTTTTTTGTCAAGAGCCTGTCCAAATTAGCAAGCAAAATTTGCGACAAATCGTTCCGATCTCGCCACTGCCGGCAATCAATTTCCTTTCTACCAGAAATCAAGCACAGTTTCATATAATTTTCCTCGCCAAGGTTCAGTTTGATGATCATCTCTGAAGATTACAACTTTTTTGTTTCAATCGCAAATGCAATTCTTTAATTATACACTTTTGTGGCATTTTCCAGGCGGTATGCTAATATCAAATCAAAGAAAAAACCAATGTTCAAATCAAAATTCCTCCAAAACAACGCCATAGTCATGATCGGGACACTTCTGGGCGCGCCGCTCGGATACGCGTTTCACTTTGTCGTTTCGCGGCAAATTTCGGTCGCTCAATATGGAGAACTCCAAAGCCTCCTATCCCTTTCTATCATCTTCGGCGTCTTCAACTCAGCGCTCGGATATTTTGCCATTCGACACACATCCGTTTTCTCCGCGAACAACGACTGGCAGGCAAACAACGATTTTATCGGATATCTTCAAACGAAAACTATCAAATTTGCCTCGTTGGTACTCATCATTCTACTGGCTGCAAGCCCTCTTTTGGCAAAAATCCTCCACTTCTCAAGCTATACGGGGTTTTTCGTGCTTAGTCTCGCCACATATATTTCAACGCTGACCGTCGCATATGGGGAAGTTCTCCGCGGATGGGGAAATTTCCTCACGCTAACAATCATCGCCTTGGCAGTCGGGGTTATAAAGATTCTTTCGGGATCCGCGCTGGCTATCGGTTTTCACACAACCGCAGCCGTTTCAGTTTCTTTCCTCGTCATGTCGATCGCCAACTTGTATTTCGCCAAAGTTTGGACAAAAAAAATGGTCGCAGGCAAGCCAGGCCTTCAGAAATCTGAATCGATTTGGAAAAACAAATATTTTCCTGAAGCCAATATCCGTCGCACCGCCACCAAAATTTTCTTTTTTTCTCTCGCGATTGTTCTGCTTTCAAACATCGATGTCATACTCGTCAAATATTTCGCTTCCGCCGACATTGCCGGATTTTTCGGCGCGTTCAATATGCTTGGCAAAATCGTTCTCTTCCTGAATATGGCTGTGATCGGCGTGATGCTTCCGGAAGCGTGTGTCGATGGCCACAGCGGCAGAAGACTCAACAAAAAGAATCTTTTGAGAACATACGGGCTCATGACGCTCATTGGTTTTGGATCGATGACATTTTTCTATTTATTTCCAAATTTTGTCGTTCGGCTATTTTTTGGCCAAAAATACATATTCGAAACTCAACTTTTGTGGCTGTTCGCCTTGATCTCCTATTTGCTTTCTGTCCTCACGCTAGAAGCAAATCTGTCTTTTGCAAAGAGAGATTTTCGAGTTGTCTATTTTCTGATAGCCGCCATTCTGCTGATGGTTGGAGCACTGGCGAAGTTTCGGGGCGACTTGCGTGAAATTATCCTGGCTCTCATTGGGACGCTTCTGGCTGGCTATCTGGCCGTCGTGTCGCTAAATATTATCAATGAAAAAAGAAGTAAATTCGACAAAAATTAAATATAGTTTTGTTATTCCCGTCAAAGAAATCAATCATTATATTCGGCAATCGATTCCGGTGATTGCCCAATTTGATCGGAAAGATTTTGAGATTCTCGTTTATCCCGATCAAAAGACGGCGGAGAGCTGGCCGAAAACTCGCCAAATTCCGAGCGGTCCGGTCGGTCCGGCTAAAAAGAGAAACCTGGCAATCCGCGACGCGCAGGGGCAGATTTTGATATTCATTGATGACGATGCGTTCCCAAAGGACAATTTTCTTGACATTCTGAAAAGAAATTTTGAAAACGAGAGTATCATAGCGGTCGGGGGTCCCGCTCTTACTCCCGCCGAAAGCAAGTTTTGGCAAAAAGTCTCGGGCGCGACTTTTTTGAGCCAGCTGTCGGGCGGCTTTCCGGAAAGATACCGATCGATGGGAAAGAAAAAATTTGTGGCTGATTGGCCGAGCGTCAATCTTTCCATCCGAAAAAAAGTGTTCGAAGAATTGGGAGGATTCAGCGGAGACTATTGGCCCGGCGACGACACGAGGCTTTGCTATGACCTCCTCGTGAAAAAAAACGCGAGGATTTTATATGATCCCGAATTGATCGTCTATCATCACCGCCGCGAAGGGCTTGTGAAGCACATCCGGCAAATCAGCGCCTACGGTTTGCACCGCGGCTTTTTCGCCAAAAAATACGCGGAAACATCGCGCAATTTGCGATACTTTATGCCCAGTCTGTTTGTTTTGTTCATTATTTTCGGCGGAATACTCGCCTATTCCTCGAAAATCTTTCTCGAGCTCTATATTCTCGGATGGATTATCTATTTCGTGGCGCTTCTCAACGCTTTCTATGACATATATCTCCAAGAAAAAAATATTCTCGTCACTCTGGCCGCGTCGTATTATATTTTTCTCACGCACATCTTCTATGGCATTCGTTTTTTGCAAGGATTTTTGTTCATAAGAAATTTGAAAAGCAAACTAAGATGAACAAGCTAAAAATATCTATCTCATTCCCGCCCCTGGAATCTTCCAAAGGCACGCCACTCTTATCTCAAAACCGACAATTCCAGTGGTTTTCTGATCCGACCTATATCTATCCGATGATTCCAGCCAGTGCCGCGACGCTTTTGAGGTCGCGCGGCTATGAAGTTTTTTGGGACGACGCCATCGCCGAAAATTTATCATACGCACAGTGGCTGGAAAGATTAAGAAAAGAGAAACCTGATATCGTTGCCATCGAAACCAAAACCCCAGTCATCAAACGCCATTGGAATATTATTAGCGATTTAAAAAACAATGCCAAATACCAGCTACCAGATACCAAATACATATTGATGGGCGATCACGTCACTGCCCTCCCTGAAGAATCGCTCAAAAATTTGAAAGCTGATTTTGTCCTTGTTGGCGGAGACTATGATTTCTTGCTGCTTAAATTGTTAGATAGCCTAAGCAATCCAGCCAATCAAAATATTTCTCGTATAATCAAAGACGACAGCCGGCATTCGCTCAACGATCTTCCTCTGATCGACCGCAGACTCACGAAATGGGATCTGTATGCCCGCAAGAACGGGAATTTCAAACAGACTCCCGGCTCCTATGTGATGAATGCCCGTGATTGCTGGTGGGGAAAATGCACTTTCTGCTCCTGGACGACCATGTTCCCCGGCGAAGTTTGCCGGACGCGGTCAGTCGGGAAAGCGCTCGATGAGATCGGCGAAGTGATAAAGCTCGGCGTGAAAGAAATCATGGAAGATTCAGGCACGCTCCCGGTCGGAAAATGGCTCGAAGATTTTTGCCACATGATGATCGAACGCGGCTATAGCAAAAAAATAAAAATAGACTGCAACATGCGGCTCAATGCGATTAAAGACGCTGGCATTTATAAAATGATGAAGCGGGCCGGCTTCCGGATGATCCTGTTCGGCTTGGAATCGGCGAATCAAGAGACCCTGGATCGAATAAACAAAAATTTGCGCGCCTCCGAGATCGAACCGGCGCTCAAAATGTGCAAATCCGCCGGACTCGAACCGCACATCACGGTGATGGTCGGCTATCCCTGGGAAACGAAAAAGGATGTTGAAAAAACTTTGTCTTTCGTGAAAAATTTATTCCGCAAGGGCTATGTCGATTCGCTTCAAGCCACTCTCGCCGTTCCCTATCCCGGCACGCCGCTCTTCAAGTATTGCCAGGAAAATAATTTGCTCCTCACCGAAGACTACGACCGCTACGACCAGCGCGAACCGGTGATGAAAACGGAGCTGACGGAGGCTGAAATAAAAAAAATGATCAGCCGACTTTACCAATCATTTATGACACCGAAATTTTTCGTGAATAAACTGAAAAATATCCGCCGCTTCAATGATTTGAAATTTATGGCCCAAGCGGGAAAAAAAGTTTTGGGTCATCTCAGTGATTTTTCATGAAATCGATTATTGGCCTCCTGCTTTGGCTTCGATGACCTGAAGATTCTGCTGCAAGTTTTGGTCGTTTGGATTGATTTCGAGCGCTTTTTTTATGTTCTCAAGCGCCTGGTCGTATTGCTCCCGGTTGAAATAGATGGCCGCCATGTTTTGGTACGATTGCCACAATTGCGGATTGATTGACGCCGCTTTTAGATAGTTTTCCATCGCCAGCTCCAGCTGGCCCATCGCCTGATAAGTATTTCCGAGATTGTGATAGGCGTCAGCATAATTCGGATTGATCTCGATCGCCTTCTTGAATTCCTCGACCGCCCGATTCATGTCTCCTTGCCGGGCATAGACATCGCCCAGATTGTTGTGGATCTGCTGGCCGGAAGGCGCGACTTGGGCTGTGGCCATCCACAAAGTATCTTCGCTCTTCCAGTCTCGATTGCGAACGATGGTTCGGCCGGCAAGAGTGGCAATGATAAGCACGAGCGCAAAATAACCGACCATCTTTGCATTTTCATTCATCTTGAGAAATCTGTCCAAGAGCATTGCAACGACGACAATGATTCCGAGCGTCCCGAGATAGGCATACCTCTCCGCCACGATCCAGGAAATTTTGAACGGAGTGAGCGTCGGCAGAAGCGTGATGACAAAAAACACCAACCAGAAGAAAATATTTTTGTTTTTGCGCCAGCTCCAGATGGCCGTTCCGGCAAAGATCAAAGATATCAAAAGCAGAATCAGATATTGACCCTGGGAAAAATTCATTTCGGTCTGATAGAGCGTGAGATGCGCCGGCCAGAAAATCAGCTTGAGATACGATCCGATCGCCACGGGAATTTGGATGAATGGATTGTACATCCCGCCGCTCGATTGATATGAATGCGATTCGACTGCCGATACGCGGCTCCCGATCTTCGCAATGTACAATATCAGCAGCAAAACGCTGACCGAAAAAAACGGCATTATTTTTTTCCAATCGTATCTCAAATTGCCGAACGTGAATTCATATAGCCCGAACACCAAGAAAAGAACCAGGGCTTTTTCGGAAGAGAACACGGACAGAACGAAAAAAACAACTGCGTATTTGAAGTATTTTTCGTTGCTTTTTGAAAAAAGATAGAAAAGAAACGAAAGCAAGAAGAAAAAAGCGTATATTGAATATAGGCCGCCGGAAATCCAAGAAACCGATTCGGTGAGGACAGGATGAACAGCGAAAATGGAAGCCGTGATAGTTGCGACCCGCTTGTCCATCGACAAAGACAGCAGAAGGTATATCAAAAGCACGCAGCCGAGATGGAAAAAAACATTGATCGCGCGAAAAGTGAACGGATGGAGGCCGCCGATGTGATATGCAATATATTGAAAAAGCGACGACACGGAAAAATGCGCCGGGCCGCCAAAAATTGCAGAAAACTTGCCAATATTTTCGTTCCGCAGAAATCCGGCGATATCATCCGAAACAAAACCGTTGAAGAATGAATTGGCGTACGTTGCCAAAACCAACAAAGCCAAAAAGCCGATAGTCAGACGATTTTCGTTCAAAAAATTCCAAAAGCTGAACGAGCTTCCTGTTTCGCTGGGGCTTGACTCCGTTTCAAACCTGGTCCGGAGATACTTCTCGTATTTTTCTTTCGGCCATTTTTTCTTCAGGTAGTCCAGAATTTCGTCTTCCGAAACGTCAATCTCCGCCGCTATTCCAGAAATGCTGCTTTTTCGAAGTCTTTTTTTGATACACTGTTTTTGTCGATAGTCGAGTGGCATAATTTTCGATAAGTTTGGCTTCTTCCTCAAATACATTATACTATGAATATCGATAATCATAAACACGTCTTATGTCAGTTTCCGTCATAATCGCCACAAAAAATGAGGAAAAAAACATCGAAAAATGCTTGAAATCGGTCATGGACCAATCATATCCGGCCGAAAAAATCGAAACAATTGTCGTTGACAATAATTCGGGAGACCTCACCAAAGAAATCGCCCGGAAATATACCGACAAAGTATTCGACCGAGGGCCGGAGCGCTCCGCTCAAAAAAATTTCGGAGTGCGAATTTCAAAAAGCGAATATTTTCTTCATCTTGATGCCGACATGACGCTCGGTGAAAACGTGATCCGGGAGTGCGTTGAAAAAATAGCCGGAGACAAGAATATTGTCGCCCTTTATATCCCGGAAGTCGTTTCGGGAGAAAAATTTTTCTCGAGAGTTCGGCGCTTCGAAAGAAACTTCTATGACAAAACAGTCATTGATGGAGTGCGATTTATCAGAAAAAACAAGTTTATGGAAGCGGGCGGATTCGATGAAAAACTTTATGCTTTTGAAGATTGGGACCTAGACAAAAGACTCAAAAAACTGGGGGAGTTGGATATCATCAAAAGCCCGCTCTTCCACAACGAAACCGAATTCGACCTGAAGAAATATCTGGCCAAAAAAAATTATTATTCAAAGAACCTCGACACCTATATTGCCAAATGGGGCGAAAATGATCCGGACATCAAAAAGCAATTTGGATTTTCTTATCGATTCGTCGGCGTCTTTGTCGAGAACGGCAAATGGCGAGAATTGTTCAAACATCCTTTCTTGGCTTTGGGAATGTACTTCTTGAGAATTTTGGTAGGGATTGAATATATCACTAGGAAAAATTTTCTAAATAGCAAACGATGAATATTATTCTCAAGTTTTCCATTTTGATCCCAACCTGGAACGGCGCCGAGGTGATCGGCGATACTTTGCGAAGCATCCTGTCGCAGAGCTTTCAAGACTTTGAAATCATTGTCCAGGACGACGCTTCTAGCGACAATACCATCGGCATTATCAGATCATTCGACGACCCGCGGATCAAAATATTCAAAAATGAAATAAATTTGGGCTATTCCCGAAACTTAAACGAGCTAAGCAAAAAAGCAACTGGGGATATCATCTATCTCATGGGACAGGACGACATCTTGGGCGAGAACGCGCTCCAGGAAGCTCACGACGCTTTTCAAGAATCCGACGACATCGGCGCTGTCGCCCGCCCATATTTTTGGTTTGATCGGAAAATAACCAAACCGGTAAGAGCAACCGGACAACTAAATCCAAAAAATGATGAGATTGTCAAAATAACGGATGATTTTGAAAGAATCATCCTCACGATTGATGTTGCCGGCCAGCTCTCTGGACTCGCAATGAGGAGGAAATTTTTGGACACCCCTTTCCACGAAGATATTTTTCCTTGCCATGTGTATCCTTTCGCTGCTATTCTCAAAAAACACCCGATCGTTTTTCTCAAAGACTACAATCTGGCCGTCCGCATCCGTTCAAGCCAGTGCCGAAGCGTTTCTTCAATCTACAACAAGTCTCCGGTCAAGAGTTGGATAGATTTTGCAAACAATGTTTTTCCGGAAAATGAATTCGGAAAATTCAGAAAATATTTTGTCAGAAATTATGTCGCAAAAAATTATGTCGGACTGGTTCAGATAAGGAATTATGCAAAATACAGATACTTGCTTCGCGAAATTTGGTATCTTTTGAAATATCGCTGGCAAAATATTTTCTCTCTCCGGTTTTTTTTCTGGTCCGTCATGTGTCTGGCTACGCCGCCTTTTGTTTTGATCAGATTGGCCGATTGGTACAAAAGCAAGATAATGTCGAAAACATTGCATCATATCAATTTCGAATACACTTTATGATAATCCTTGGAATTACCGCTCCTATTTCGGAAAATACGGCCGCCTGCCTTTTGCGGGACGGAAAAATCATCGCGTTCACTGAAGAGGAACGTTTCACAAGAATCAAGCACGCGCCAAGAATGGCGCCTCAAAACGCGATTGAATTCTGCCTCAAAGAAGCCAACCTAAGCTTGAAGGATATTGACTTCATTGCTGTTGGGTATGAATCCGTTTTTCGCAGTTGGGCAAAGGATATTTTCGCGAATTTGCGGGAAGGCAATTGGGAAAAATTTATCCCGGAAAATGGCGCCTACCTTGAATATTTCATCGGTATGGCGCGTCTCAAGCAGTATTTTTTTACCCTGGACGAGACAGGAACATCTTGGAAAAAATTGCGCTTTGTCAATCACCATATCGCTCACGCCGCCAGCGCCGCCCGATTTTCAAGTTTTGATGAATCGATTGTGATCTCGCTTGATGGCGTCGGAGAAAATAT
>DATGZC010000105.1:0-24299 GCA_035297345.1 Bathyarchaeia archaeon | reverse complement strand
ATAGTTTTTAGAATAGGTTGATCGTTTCGCAATTTCCGAAAGCTTGATGAAGACCATCTCTTTTTCGTCAGCTTCGGCTTCGGCGTCGGCGGAGGCGAAGGCGGGTTCCTCGCTCGCGCTAAATCCCGTGATGATGGCTGGCAGGTTCATTTTGGCCGGCTCGGCAGTTTCCTCCGCCGCCTGGGTGACGGGCAAATTCTCGTCACTCTCGGAGGCGTCAATATCGGAATTATTTTTGACGCTGTTTACGCTCCCAATTTCGCCTCCAAAAAGTTCGCCGAGCCTGGCTCGAGTTTCGGCAATTTTGGCCTGCTCTGCCCTGTCAACTTTTGCTATCTTTTTTCCCCACAAAAAAAGCCGGATGTTCGTGAAAACTTCTCCGGCTTTTCCGAAAAGAATATCGCTGATTTTTTTTGTATTTTTCTTCTCGGCCATTATCTCGTTATATCCTTTTTATATCAGTTTTAACCGCTTTTGTTTTTGATTTATTTGCCCTATTGTTTCCAAACTGGATTTTTTCCCTTTTCCGCCCCTGTTATTTGTCTTGTTTATAAGATTTAATTGCTTATGAATTTATTATATTTTTCCTGCAAAACAGGCGCAAGCCCGCTCGCTAAAAAAGGGGTACTTTTTTTCAAAAAAAATAGTACCCAATGTATATTCAAAATTTGCCCCAAAATGAGGCGAAAATTTTGCTATTTTTCGATCTCTTGCCCGATGCCGGATGACGGCAAACAAAAAACCGATATTTCCATTCTTAAAGGCAATCTGCCGAAAATATCGGTTTTTGATTTTAAACCAAAAATCGGATTCGAATTTTTTCTAAATTTTGTCGAGCCTCCAATTTATTCCTTTCAAGCCAGGAATTTTTTTACTCAAACGCAAAAACTTTTGTCAAGTCGGATATTTTTTTTGGGCCAACTTATTTAGTTATCCACAGGACAATAAGCGCAAAATTCAAAACGCAAAGTGCAAAGTTGCAACATAAAGCTTAAAAACTAATTTTGTCATCCCCGCGAAAGCGAGGATCCAGCGGCCATGAGACAATCGTTCCTTTCTGGATCCCGGGTCAAGCCCGGGATGACATAGCATGTATTTGTTTTTAATTTTGAGTTGTCGTTTTGCGTTTTTATTTTTCCGCTTTGACTTTATTTCTTTCCCGCCCAGCCGAACATATCCTTGAATGCTCCGCCGAGAAGATCGAAGATGGAAACATTCGGCGCGCCGGTATAGAACGCGAGCTTCTCCGACTTCATTTCATTCCCCCACTTGTCGCGCGCTGTCACCGTGTATGAGTATGACGTCGAATAGTTGAGCGGCGTGATCTGGACGCTATGCACAAATCCGTACACTTCATCGGAAATCGTTTTTGCTTGCGATTGCCCTTCCTTTATATAGTCGATGGATGACTGGCAGAGTTTGTTCGTTTTCCAGCTCAAAAGAAATTTCACATTTTGATCTGTTTTTGTCATGAGCAATTCCGAGTGCATGTCCAAAATTTGCGGCGCCTCCGATTGCTGTCCGGCAGGCACCGTGATCGCATCTCCGCCGAATGTGATCTGCGGCGTCTTGAAATTTTCGCTCGCATACATCTTCGATGGCAATTGGCTCCCCTCTTCTCCAAGAACCTGCCCTGGCGTATTTTCATTTGCGATATTCGCAACCGTTTCTTTCGGTTCATTCAATTCAGCGCGGAGAGAAAAATATTTCATTGTGAAATATCCGAGGCTAACTATAATAACTGAAAGTAAGCTATATTTAATTAATTTTTTCATACTCTTTGCTTTATCTCAATATAGTCTTTTCTAATTTTAAATTATAAATTTAAAATTTTAAATCAATGACTAAATGTCTAAATTTAAAATTTGGTCATTTAAAATTCATTTCAACTTTAAAATTGAAAATTTAAAATTCTAGCGTGAGCGTAATGCTTCCAGCGGGTCCAAAGAGCTCGCCCGCTTTGCCGGACCGATGCCGGTCGCAAATCCGATGATGATTGAAAATGCCAGGACGAATCCCAAAAACCAAAGCGGATAGGCAAAAAGATTGAGGGACTTTCCGCCCATATATTTCGCCGCGATGTTCACGATCAGATTGACGATTTGCCCTGTGGCGATTCCCAAAATGATCCCTGCGATCCCCCCGCAAAATCCCATGAGAGTCGACTCGATGATGAACATTTTGAGAATATCGCCGCGCGAAGCGCCGATTGATCTCATTATTCCGATCTCGGTGGTCCGCTCGAGAAGCGCGACCGTCATCGTGTTGAACATTCCGATTGCGGAAACCACGAGCGTGATGATTCCGAACAAGCCAAGGACGATGTTCACAACCCTGAACAAGCTCGTCACCTGCGCCACTGTTTCAGAAAGCGATGAGACTGAAAACCCCTTCTGCGTCAGAGCGTCTTTCACCGAAGCCACCGTATTTCCTGATTCGCATTTCACTTTCACTTTTTGAAAATTGATGTCCGCCGGCAGGCCCAGGCCGTCCCCAAAGGCAAAGAAGACAGTCTCTTCGCCGTCCGTCACTCCGCTGATCGTATAATCCCCCACATTGAGATCCGGACTGCCTTCACCTGAAGGAGCCAGCAACGAAAAAGAAACTTTCTGCCCGACGAGTTCGTCTGGATTTTTTCCAAATATTTTTCCGACAGCCGACGACACAACGATGCTTTTGGAATTGTTTTTGCTCGCCTCGCCGGATTCGCCGGTTGGCGAAGAAGGCGGGTCAAGGGCTTTTCCGGCCGCTATCTTCAGCCCTTCAAGCGCGATGTATCCCGGGGTGGCAACTTCCGCTCTCGAATCGGATGCGGTGTCGCCGATTTTTAGCCTCGCATTGAAATTATGGCTTGTCTCGATGCTTTCCACGCCGCTGATTTTTTTCATTTCCTCCACGGCTGCCGGGGAGAGAAATTTTCCGTTCTGTTCGTCTGGCGTGACGTCAAGCGCGGTGAGCGCCCCTGACGAAGTGATCGTCTCAAGCAGAGCGTTTTGAAGGCCGTATCCCAAAGAAACCAGGAATAAAATGGCGCCAAAACCGATCCCCATACCCAAAACCGTGAGCAATGTCCGGCCCTTTCGTGCGGTGAAAATTCGGGTTGAAAGCCTCAATAGGTCCTTAGTAGTCATATTTATTTTACATCGAATAACGGGCAAGCATAATGATCTCCATTTCTCTTGCGATTTTGATGGCCATGCGGCGGTCGAGTCCGACGCCTCCCTTCACGACCGGCCGGTCGGCCAGATCCAAAAGCTCGTCCATCGTCAGTTCATTCCCTAGGCGCATTTTGATATATTCCATGAATTTTATTTTCTCCATTTCCCCAAGCTTCAGTTTGAAAGTATCCATCAGATATTCGCCGAGCTCCTCGGAAGATTTTTCGATGTTCCCAAAATCGATCTTTTTTACTTGCTCGAAAATCCGCTGGATCCCCTTGGTGAGGCTTTTCGCCTTGGCATGGTCCCATCCGGCGCCTCCTTTGTCTTCGCTCTCGACCAATCTCTTTTCAAAATCTTCGAGAGTTATGCCTCCGGCAATAAAATCCTGAAATATCTTTTTCGCCAGATCGATCTGATTGTCGGGAATGTGGAAAAATATATGGGAAAAAATCTGCTGAGCCTTGAAAGGAATGAGCAATGTGCCGACTTGATCGGGCGAAAAATCGCGAAAAGACCTCATCAAACTGAGCAGCTCCGGTGAAATATGCTCCTTGCGGCGCTCTGCAAGTTCGTCTTTTCTCACCAGCTCGAATTCTTTCCCCATTTCCCATTCCTCGCCCCCTTTTCCCTCCTTGAACGCCTGAAAAGCCTTTCCTAGTTCTTCTTTCTTCACCAATTCCCAATCTTTGTCGAGCTGGCCCTTTTTGTGGAGTTCCCAAGCCTTTCCCAGCGTCCCTTCCTTGAAAGATTCCCATTCTTTTCCGAGCTTTTCCGATTCTTCGAGGAATTCCTGTTCAGTTTTCTCGGTCGGTGATTTTTTATCCAGCACCTCAACGATCTTCGTGATCTTTCCGTCCTGCATATGGATCACTCGATCGCCGTAGGCAAGGTGCGCCGGATCGTGCGTCACAAGAACGACCAGTTTTTTGTCGACTTCGTTGAGCTCTTTGAGAATGGAAAGAACGTTGAACGTCGCTTTGGAGTCGAGGTTTCCCACCGGTTCGTCCGCCACGATGATCGACGGGCTGTTTATGAGCGCTCTCGCAATCGCCACTCTTTGCCTCTGTCCGCCGGAAAGATCGTTTGGAAATTTTTCCGCTTGAGCTTCAATTCCGAACCTCGTCAGCAGATTGAGGGCGTCTTGCTGTCTTGTCGGCGAATCATCGCCTGTGAAAGATCTTGGCAAGCAGACATTGTCCAGAATCGAAAGTGTCGGCACCAAAAAAAAGGATTGAAAAATCATCCCGATCCGGCGGCGGTGAAATTCCAATTTCTCTTTCTCGGAGAAAGCGATGATATCCTTGCCTTCGATTTCGACTGCTCCGCTCGTCGGCTTCAACAGTCCCGAAATCACATTGAGCAGAGTCGACTTCCCACAGCCCGACGGACCGAAAAGAATGAGATATTCGTGCGGATATATATCAAGGTCAAGATTGTCCAAAACCCTTGTCTCATTGGGCTTTCCCTCGTTGAAAACGATGTTTAGTTTTTGTATTTTGATTAGCGGCGCTCCTGAATTATTCATTCTTATATTATATCACAAGCGCGTCTTTCACTCTCTGCGAAACAAAAAATACGAAACGGAAATTTCGCATTCGGTGAACCGACATCTTTTACAAATGGCGCCGCTCTATATTCTGAAGAATTTCTTTGCGTTTTCATCCGTCACTTTCTCAGCCTCAGCTACCGATATTTCTTTTATTTCGGCTATTTTTTCGGCGATATATCGGGTATATGCCGGCTCGTTTCTTTTTCCTCGCTTTGCCTGGGGTGCCAGGAGCGGACTATCAGAATCAAGCATGAGCCTGTCAAGGGGGATCGTCTTGATGACCTCGCGAAAATTCCCCGCCTGCTCCACCGGCTTCGGGAAAGTGATATTTCCGGAAAAAGAAAAAAAGATGTTTGGCAGTTCCAAAAACTTTTTCGTATTTTCTTTATCTCCTGAATAGCAATGTAGTACGAACTTAGGAAGGTTCGACCTTGAGGAATTTTTCAAGGTTTGGCCTTGAGGAATTCTGAGAGCTTTGTTCGAAGAAGGAAAAGGCCGAACCTTGGAAAAATTGAAAATTATTTCATACAGATCTTCCCACGCCTCCCGGCAATGAATCACCGCTGGCAAATTTAGTTCTCGCGCGATATTCAATTGCCTGATGAACAGTTCTTTCTGCTTTTCGATTTGATCCGTTTTTTTTAACCGAGTATAGTCCAATCCAATTTCTCCGATAGCTACAACCTTTTTATGTTTCGCCAGATTTTTTAATTCTTCAAAATCATCTTCGCTTGGTAGGCTTAAGCTTTCCTGAGCATCATGCGGATGAAAGCCAACCGCCGCAGAAATATTTTCATTCTTCTCGGCGAGCGCAATACTCTCCCTGCTCGTCTCCAGATCCACACCGACGTTTATTATATGTTTCACCCCGTTATCAAAAGCGCGACGAATCACTGCCTCGCGGTCTTCGTCAAAATTTTCGAAATCCAAATGGGCGTGAGTATCAATCATAATAAACTTGGTGCCTGAATATGCTTCGAGACATCCTCAAAATTTTCATCAATGATTCTATTTCCATCCGCTCATCAGGATCCCCACGTCTTTTATCGTTGCCTGTCCGTCGCCGTCAATGTCGGATTTGGGGTTGATGAACTCGGAAGCCATTTTCAGAAAGTCTGCTTTCAAAATATCAAAGTCGGAAAGGTTGACTGCGTTGTCCGAATTCAGGTCTCCTTGGAGAGCGACGGGTGCCGTGCTTTTTTTGAGAGAGACATTGTCAATGGTGAATTGATCGGCGGTGGTGAACCAAAATCTGAGACGCGCATCAGATACGGCGGTGGTGAAGTTTTTTGTGGTAAATGTATATGAAAAGTTTTTCGGGGTGGAATTCAGGTCGGCAGTTCCGGAAAATCCGTAGTCCGTATATGGCGAACCGTTCTGATGGACATGAATATCCATGTTTGTTTCGTTTTGGGAGGAGGCCGTGAAACTAAGTTCATAGGCGGTGTTCGGCTCCAAGCTTATGTCGGGCTGATAGAGCTGGTTATTGCTCCCGGGAGTGGTCACATTCACTTTTGCCGCTTGTGATTCTACGCCGAATGAGGCAGCTCCATTGGTAAAGAAACTCCAACTGTTTGTTCCCGCATCAAAAGAAGGGTTTTTTATGAGATTGTCAGTTGTTGCTGCTGAGCAGGTATTGTCGCAATTTGAAGTGGTAAAGGTGCCGTTGACATCATCTTGGATACAGCTCCCCGAAGAGCATTTGTATTTGTGGGTTGTTGTTCCTCCGCCGCCATTTACCAGCCTATAAACCGCGGTGCCGTTCGCCGGGAGAGTGACAGAAAAGCTCGAATTGGCATAGTCGGCCACTTGACTGTCTGTGAAAAAATTGTTGACCGCGGTTGCTGCATAGCCCAAATCGGACGTTGAGAAAATCGTGCTGACGGATGAACTGTTGGGATTGATGGCGATGATATAGCCTTCACCGTTATGCTCCCTGGTCCCGAATTGAATTGAAGAATTTGAAGAAGAAAACGACCAACCTGTCCAATGCGGCTCCCTGATGATCGGCATCAATTTGTCTATTTCCGCGCGCAGCTTTGGAAATTCGGAATAGAATCCTTGATTTTCGAGAGGGACGGTGTATGTATCGCTGCCGTTCGCGGGACAATCCTTGTACCAACCGATGGCTTTCCCTCCGGACAATATGGTCGTATAGATCACTCTTCTCATGCTTGCGGCTGATTGGGGGCCGTTGATTTGTCCGAAGACAGCCGGGTTCGTCTGCTTTTCAATATTGTCAAGAATAGTCAATCCATTCGGCCCCCCGCCCATGCCCGCGTCCCCGCCGACTGATACATAGTCTCCGACAACGTCTGTCAGCTTATCTTTCAGATACATTCTGGCAATGCCTTCATTTCCCTGAAGAGCATAGATCGGCCGCAGGCGTTTTCCACTGGCGTTCACGTCAATGCTTTTTATCGTGCCGATGATGTTTTGCCAAGCGTCTGTTTCATTCCAACCGCATTCATTGTCTTGAAAGTGAAACAGCAGATGGTCCGACAGCCCCTGGTTTTTTATTTCATTGATCCGGTCCCTGAGAAGCGACGCGTTGTTATAATAGTAAAAGGGACAAGTATAAGAAGCCAGCTCAAACGCTCCATATAAACCGTCCGGATTGAAACTGGAAGTCGCGTCCTTGCCTTTTTTCACGTAGCTCGCCGTCGGCTCTCCCATGACACAATTGAATCCCGCTTCCGAGTATACTTTCCAATCCGTTCGAGCATTGTCCGGAAATATGCACATTGGAAAAATCGGCGCCCAGCTTCCGTTCTTCTGGACCTCGATATTCCCCAATTCGTCCACTCTGACATCCGCTCCGTCAAAAGCGGTTTTTGCGCTCGGAGGTTGCTCAAATCCCATTCCCTCGCCAAAATAGATATTGTCAATCCAGATGGAACCGTCGTTTCGAGGACCGTCGCCATTCCTGAAAATTTTGAGCGTGATGAACTTGACATTGGCCTCCGGGACGACAAAAATCACGTTTTCCTGCCACTCATCTCCGGTTGAAGTCGCCTGGGCTGAACCCTGGCCGTTTTTTATATATGCGCCTGATGAATTGTACATCGCAAAAAACATGGTCGTGAGAGACGGCCAAGCATTGGTTTTGGTATACATGGCAAAGGTATACGTTTTGCCGGGCGTAACCGGGATCATTCCGGATTCAAGGAATGAAAAGTTGGTTGAAGGATAGGGCGTTGTTATCCTGAATGATCCAGAGCCGGAATTTTTGGAAACAGCGGAATCGTAGGCAGCGTCCCCTGTCAATGACCAGCCCGATGAACTGTTGACGTCAGAATTTGAAAGCAAATTGGGTCCGCCCCTTTGGATCTGTGGCCTTGTAAGAGCGGCTTTGGCGACGGGAAAATATTTGTGCTGCAAGTTCCAAAGAAGAGCCGCGGCAAAAGCGGCGATAAACAGCAGGCTTCCGATCGTTTTCCAGCGCCTGTTCCCTAGTCTTGAAATTTTCTTCAAGGCTTGGCTGAACAGGGCTCGTTTTTGTTTTGTCATTTTTTTATGAAAAATTTTAAAACGAAAATTATCTTATTCTTGGAAATAAATTCACCATTTCCTTTGTCTCGAGCGCTTGTTTGATTTTCTCGGAAGTTTCCGGCATGGAAGGAACCAGCAGATCTGAAATCAGAAACAAGTCTGAAACTAATTTCTGCATAACCTCTTGAAATTTTTTCTCATCATTTTTCTGCAGTTCCCACGGCTTGTTTTCTTCAACAAATTTATCATCTTCGCGCACATTTTTCCAAATTTCCGACAGAGCACCGCTAAGATTCATGTCTTCTACTGCGATCAGAGCCCGGCTCTGATCAGCCCCTCTCTCGAAGAATTGACCTTCCGGCATCAGCTTCACAATCCTCGAAACAAGATTTCCGAGCCCGTTTGCCAGATCCGCGTTGTATTTTTCAGTCAGCCGCTCCATTGTCACATCAATGTCTTCCCCGAATGTTCCCGCGCTCATCAGAAGATAGCGCGTCCCGTCCACCCCGAATTTTTCGAGCATTCCATCGATCCCGATCACATTTCCGATGGTTTTGCTCATTTTTCGCCCGCCGGAAAGCAGGTGTCCGTGGACATAAAGCTGTTTTGGAAATTCAATCCCGAGATGCATGAGCATCACCGGCCAGATCGTCGCGTGGACGCGTAAAATATCTTTTCCGATCAGCTGGATATCCGCCGGCCAATTTTCAGGAACATTATTCTGATCCCCTTCCCAGCCCAAACCCGTCAGATAGCTGAGAAATGCATCGAACCAGACATAGGTCGTATGCTCGGCATCGAACGGCAGAGGAATACCCCACTTCACATTCTTCCGCGAAATGGAAACGTCTTTCAATTTTTCTTTCTTGAGAAACGACAAGATTTCTTTTTTGTATCTTCCCGGCTTTATCTGGAATTCGCCGTTTTCAATTTTTTCGACCAACTCATCCTGAAGGTCAGCCATTTTGAGAAGATAGCATTCTTCTTTTACTGTCTCCAAAACCGTATCATGATCCGGGCAGCGGCCGTTCACCAATTCATTTTCACTCTTGAATTGTTCGCACCCGACGCAATAGAGGCCTTCATAGAAGCCTCTATAGATTGCCCCTTTTTCATAGAGAGCTTGCAAAACTTTTTGCACAGCTTTTTTGTGTTTCTCATCTGTCGTCCGGATGAAGCCGTTGCATTGTATATTCAGCTTGTCCCAGAGATTTTTGAATTCAGAAGATATATCGTCCACGAACTTTTGCGGTTCTTTCCCGGCCTCCTCGGCTTTCTTTTGTATTTTGAGGCCATGCTCATCCGCTCCCATCAGCAAAAATGTTTTTTCTCCTTGAAGCTTGTGAAATCGCGCCAACACATCCGCCGCTACGCTCGTATAAGCGTGGCCGATATGCGGCTTGTCATTGACATAATAGATGGGCGTCGTTACGCAAAATTTCTTTTCCATTCAAATTCAATAAGCAATTATCACAAATTCGCCTTTTATTTTTCTTCGGCTCGCCGAAGCCTCGGCGGAGGAGGCGCCTTCGAAATATTTTTTAATCTCCCCAACTCCCCCGCGCCTGATCTCCTCGAACATTTTCGTCAGTTCGCGACCCACTATCAGTTTAGCATCTGGCTTCAATTTTTCCAGCAATTCAAGATTTTTGAGGAATCGATGCACGGATTCGAAATATATGACCGGATATTTCGAATCGGCCGCTGCCCGAAAAAACGTCTCCCGGCCTTTTTTGTGCGGCGGAAAGCCGAGGAAGCAAAATTTATCCATACTGATTCCCGCCACACTGGCTATTGCTGAAATGGCTGACGGACCCGGAATCGGAATTATTTCAACTTTTTGTTCTATATTGCGTGTAATATGTTCTATGAGCAGATTCCCCGGATCTGAAATTCCCGGCGTTCCCGCGTCCGAAACCAAAGCCAGATTCTTGCCGTTCTCCAAATGCTCGGCGATTTTTTCCACCCTTGAGAGCTTCGAATGATGATGGTATGATAGAAGAGGTTTTTGAATATTATATCGATCGAGCAGCTTCTTCGTCACGCGCGTATCCTCGCACAAGATGAGATCCGCTTCCTTGAGAATGCGAAGTGCCCGAAGAGTGATGTCCTCGAGGTTTCCGATCGGGGTGGAGACGATGTACAGCTTGCCAGAATTATCCATCTTAATTAAAAATATTTATAATAATTTTCAATTTCTCTCATGATTCTTACTACTCATATCCTATCCGGCGCGCTCGTCGGTGCAGAAATAAAAAACCCGTATGCAGTGGCCGGACTGGCCGTCGGCCTTCACTTCGTCCTTGATATCCTCCCTCACGGCGACTATTTGGACAAAAAATCCGGCTGGAGAGAATTTTGGAAAGTGGCCCTCGATCTCGCGATCGGGCTTGGACTGATTGCCGCGCTTTTTTTTCGCCGGGGAGAAACACCTTTTGATTTTCTCTATCTAAGAAATATCTGGATTGGAATATTTTTTTCACTCCTTCCTGACGGAACCACTCTGCTTTATTGGAAAATGGGGATGAAATTTTTGAAACCAATCTACGTTTTCCATCAAAAGCTTCACCGCGCGTCCGATTTTTCGCCTGAACGGAAATTCTCTTTCAGAAACAACCCTTGGGATATCTTGATCAGCCTTGCGTCGATCTTCGCCCTTATCATCGCTCGCTGATATTCTCTGCCGTTTCGCTTGTCTTTTCATTTTTTTGCGAACGGGCCACGAGGTCGTTCACTACTTCATCGATCATCGTCGCGACTGGAACTGCGATGATCACCCCCAGCACGCCGCCAAGCTTGGCGCCGATCAGCAGCGCCAAAATCACGACGACCGGATTGAGCCCGACGGCTCTTTTCATAACGAGCGGCGCGATCAAGTATCCTTCAAGCTGCTGGGTAAGGGCAAAAAGAGCCAGCACAAGAAGTCCGGTCACGGGACCGTGCAAAAAGCTGACCGAGGCGGCCACGACTGCTGATGCGATCGGTCCGACATAGGGAACTATTTCGAGGAGGCCGGCCAGGATAGCCAGAACGAGAGCATACGGCGCGCCGATGAGAAGCAAGCCGACATAGTCGATCGCAAAAACGATCAACATGAGCGCCAATTGCCCCAAGAGCCAACGCCCCATTTTGAACTGGATCCGATCGACAAGACCCACGACATATTCGCCATGCTCGTCCGGCGAAATCGACGCAAAAAATTTCTTGACTCCTTTTTCCTGGACGGACATATAGAAAGCAATCGACAAGACCACCAGGAAGGAAAAAATCCCGCCGATGAAAGAAATCGTCCCGCTGAAAATATTCGTGCCCAGCTGAGAAAACCTGTCCGCCACATTCCCTGAAAAATTGCTGATTTGCTGCTGAAAATTGTGGGAAGCCGCATAATCATGCACGATATTGAAATATCCGGACAATTTTTCCAAGAGGCTCGGAAAGCTTTGCCCAAGCCCCTGTGTTTCCGAAACCAGCGGCGCGATCAAAAAAGAAATTGCCGTCGCAATGATCGCAATGGCGAAGATATATATGATGAGCACCGCAAGAGGCCGCGGGATTCTTTTTTTCTGGAACCAATCAACAACCGGGTCAATGGCGCTCACAATGATAAGTGCCAAAAAAACAAGAACGAGAATATCCCGGATAAGAAAAAGAAACCAGAGCAAAAGTAGGATGAAAATGGTCCTTAGGATTGTTCCAGAAGAAATTTCGATGGTTTTGTTCATAATTTTCAATGACCCAATTTCCAGTGTTTGAAAAATGAAAATTTAGAAATTGGAAATTATAGCTTCAATATCCTCTCTAGAAAACCTTTGTCTTCTACCGGACCGATTATCGCCAAATTTAATTTACTATCCATGAATATTTCCCTCGCTACCCTCAATATGTCATTTTTCGTCACTTTGTCAATGCGGCGCATGATCTCTTCCGGCGTTTTGATTTCATGGCGCGCCAGCTCCTGGCTCGCCAAAAAAGACGCCACTTCGTCCGAAGATTCAAGTGAAAGCGCCATTTTCCCGCGAAAATTGTCCTTGGCCTTTTTGAGTTCCCCTTCTGAAACGCCGCTCGTCCTCACTTTTTTGATTTCCGAGATGATCGTCTTCACCGTCCTCTCGATCTTTGCGAGATCGGTGTCCACGCCCGCCCGCACCGAAAAATATCCGCAGTCGGAGTATTCCTCATCGCTCGCCCTCACATAGTAGGCCAGCCCCTGCCGTTCGCGAACCGACAAGAAAAGCCGGCTGCTCATCGTTCCGCCGAGAACGTTCGCAAGGAGCGCCAGAGCAAACCTGTTTTCATTGAACATATCGTAGGCGCGAAAGCCGAGAACCAAGTGCGCCTGGTCGGTCTTTTTGTGCCTTATCTTGAGGCGCGGCTTTGATTGCTTTTCGGCTGTTTTTTGTTTTTTGTTCTCAGCGCCCTGCTCCATCTTCGAAAATATCTTTTCGATCGCTTCGATCACGCCAGCTTCCCCTTTTTCTCCAAAATTTCCGACGACCGAAACAACCGTGTTTTTTGCCGTATAGAAATTTTTCATATAATCGACAAAGTCTTTCCGAGAAACCCGCGCGATATTATCTTTCGTTCCGATCACTTTCCATCCCGCCGGCTGGTCGCCATAGAGAAGCTGTTCGAATTCTTCCTGCACCGCAAGCATCGGGGTGTCTTCATACATATTGATCTCCTGCAAAATCACTCCCCGCTCCTTTTCGATTTCTTTCGCATCCAGTTTCGAGTTGAGAAAAATGTCCGAAACAACGTCGACCGCAAGGCCGATATGCTCTTTGTCGACTTTGGCATAGTAGGCCGTCGATTCCTGCGAAGTATACGCGTTGTATTCTCCGCCGACGGCGTCCAAAGATTCGGCGATATCTTTCGTCTTCGGCCGCTTTTTCGTCCCTTTGAAAAACATGTGCTCCAGAAAATGGGAAAGGCCGTTGATGTTCTTCGCTTCATATTTAGAACCGGCCGCCACTGCGACGATCACCGTCACCGTGTTCGTATCCTTCATCGGCGCGGTTATCAGTCTTAGGCCGTTTTTGAGAATGGTTTTTTTGAAATGCATGTAGTTCAGCAAGAGCCGGGCTCTTGCTGGTAAAAATTTATTCTAGAAAAGATTTTTCGTCTTCTTTTTTCTGTTTCGCGTCACGAACGGATTCTCTCACAAATTCCATATAGTCCTTTCTGTTACGAAATTGGTCCAGTATCACTTTTTTGTCGCATACCTCGTCTTTGCAAAGTCCAATATATTCCGAAAAGCTACACCATTTATATTTCGAAGCTTTTGAAATTCCATGCACTTCACTGTTGCAGCTCACATAAGAAACCAGATATAAAAGCCTGCTGTCATTTTTTATGTGAATGGATTTAAACCTACCCTCAAACAACGCTCCCGTCCGATCATATCGTTCATTAAAATAATTCGCATAACTCGTCCCGACTTTGTGCATAAATTTTTTTATGCCATCATCCTTAGACTGCTTCAGAATAAAATGAAAATGATTCGGATTCAGACAATATGAAATAATCTCCACTAACAGCTTCCGATCAGAGCCCGACTCTTGCTGAAGAAATGTTTTGAAGTCTATGCCGGGTCTATCTCTTTTGCAATTCCTCCAGCTAAGCATTAGACCATTCCTCTCGTCATTCAAAAGAATCAAGGACTGCCAGAATCTCTGGAAATCACTTTCGTCTTGAAAAATTTTTCTTTTATCCACACCACGGTTAAAAATATGATAATATTCCCCGGAGGCGAATTCTGTTTTTCTCATGCAATTATTTTACAGCAAGAGCCGGGCTCTGGTCAAGATAAGCACCCTTTATATTATGACTAAGGATTAGTCAATATTATAAATCTCTCCGAACTTTTCTTTGAGATAATCGATGAAATATTGGCTCGTCAGGGACTCGCCCGTCACTTCGCGCACGAGATCGCCCGCAGAGAAAAATTTTCCGTGCATGTGGATTTTTTCGCGAAGCCACTCAAGAAGAGGCGAAAACTCGCCCGCGGCGATCTCTTTTTCGAGATTCGGCATATCTTTTTTCGCCGCCGCGAAAAATTGCGCCGCATAGAGATTCCCGAGCGTATAGCTTGGGAAATACCCGATCGCCCCGCCCGACCAGTGAACATCTTGCAAGACTCCCTCTTTGTCGTTCGGGACGGCAACCCCCAGATATTCTTCCATCTTGGCATTCCAAATTTTTGGAAGATCCTCCACTTCGATCGAGCCTTCGATCAATTCTTTCTCGATCTCAAAACGCAGGATGATATGAAGATTGTATGTCACCTCATCGGATTCGACCCGAATGAGAGATGGCCGAACGAAGTTGATCGCCCGGAAAAAATCATCAAATTTGATTTTTGCAAACGGCTGCGGGAATTCTTTTTGCATTTTTGGAAAAAAATATTCCCAGAAATTCTTGCCTCGGGCAACGGTATTTTCCCACATTCGCGATTGGGACTCGTGAATTCCGAGCGAAATGGCCTCCCCGAGCGGCGTCCCGAAATTTTTCTTCGAAAGCCCTTGCTCGTAGAGCGCGTGCCCCGTCTCGTGGATCACGCTATAGAAAGAATCGAGCAAATTGTCTTTTTCAAAGCGCGTCGTCATTCTCACGTCGTTCGGATGAAAACCAGTGGAAAACGGGTGGACGCTTGTGTCGAGCCTTCCCGCTTCAAAATCAAAGCCGATTTTTTTCGCCACTTCCTCATTGAATTGCTTTTGCTTTTCGATTGGAAAATTGCCTTTCAATATGTCACGACTGATCTTGATGCTTGAATCGGATATTTTTTTGAGATATGGCACGAGGAATTTCTTGAGGTCTTCAAAAATCATCGACATTTCTTCGGAAGTCGCAAAAGGTTCGTATGATTCAAGCAGCGCATCATAAGGCGATTTTTTCCAGCCGACCAGCTCCGCTTCACGCCTCTTGAGCGCAACTATTTTCTTGAGATGCGGCAAAAAAATGTTGAAATCAGATTTTTTTCTCGCGTCGGCCCAAATATTGTGCCCTTCAGAGCAAATCTGCGCCATTTCGCGAACAAAATCCACCGGCAGCTTTTTCTGCCGCTCATACTCGCGCCAAAGCTCTCGAACGATCGCTGAATCTTCTTCGTCCAATTTTCCGGCGTCAAGCTGGACCTTTGCCTTTTTGAGAATATCCGAAAATTCTTTCGAGATGAATTTCTCATGCAAGATTCCCGACAAATTCGAAATTGTTCCCGCGCGCAGTGCCGCACCTTTCGGCGGCATGAATACTTCCATATCCCAATTCAAAACCGCGAGCGCCGAACCGATATGATACAGCTCTTGAAGCTTTCCGCGAAGTTCTGAAATTTTTTTTTCTTTCGCCATCAATATGTTGTTCTAGCTTAAATTTCTCGCATATGTGAAAAAATTAAGCTGTATTGTTGTTTCAAAATTTTTATCGAGCGCTTTTAGGGGTGGAGGAACGATGTTCAGTTCCTCCGAAAAAGATTTATACCTTGGATATGCACTCCTTCGGCACAACTGCCGAATAAATCGGATTTTGTACGCCAGGTTTCATGATCAACGCTCGGGGATGTGCCGACGTTCCCCCATGGTCGTGGCAGACAAAAGCGAAATAATCACTTTTCTGCAAATTGCTGTCTTGGACGGGACGTTTATCTTCAGGAAAAACAAACCTATAGTTCTTGGTTTGAATTTCCGTGACGTTTCCGCCTCCATCCCTCACTATCTCCTCGATCTGTTCCATGTTTTTTCCTCCTGACTTTTTCTCCTCCTAAAAACGCTCGATTTTCGAAGGTGCAGACCTATTCCCCAAACTTTTTTTTCAAATACGCGACCAATTCCTCGATCTTCACTCTTTCCTGCTTCATCGAATCTCGATCGCGGACGGTGACAGCTTTGTCTTCCAACGTATCGAAATCAACCGTCACGCAATACGGCGTTCCGATTTCATCCTGCCGGCGATATCGCTTCCCGATCGATCCTGTCGTATGATGCTCCATCATGAAATACGGCCGCAATTGGGCAAAAATTTCGCGGGATACATTCATGAGTTCGTCTTTCTTGGAGAGCGGCAAAATTGCGACCTTGATCGGAGCCAGATTTTTCGGAAATTTCATAACAATTCGCGTTTCTGTCTTCCCATCCGCCGTCGGCACCTCTTCTTCGGTATAAAATTCAATCAAGACTGCTAAGAGTGTTCGCGTCAGTCCGAAAGACGGTTCAATACAATGAGGAATAAATTTTTCCTCACCTTCTTCGCGATAATAAAGATCGGCACCCGAAAATTTGATGTGTTGCGCAAGATCATAATCGGTACGGTACGCAAAACCGTGCAACTCACCCCAGCCAATGGAAGGATAGTTGTATTCCACGTCATAAGTGTCTTTGGAATAAAAAGATCTTTCGCTATCGTCATGGCGCCTCCAGCGCATATTTTTCTGAGAAATTCCGAGATCCTTTTCAAAAAAACTTTTGATATCTTCTTGCCATTTTTCAAAAGGTCCCCGCCAATCCTTTTCTTCTTTAGGCGGTCGGATGAAATATTCAATTTCCATCTGCTCGAATTCACGCGTTCGGAAAATAAAGTTTTTGGGAGTGATTTCATTGCGAAAAGCTTTCCCAATTTGGGCAATTCCAAAGGGCAATTTGATTTGCTGAGTGTCGAGAATATTCTTGAAGTTGATGAAAATTCCCTGAGCTGTTTCACCGCGCAAATAGGCCATATGCTTTTTATCCGCCAAAACGCCAATGTGAGTTTCAAAAAGCAAGTTGAATTTTCGCGCTTCCGTCCAATCAATCCCGCCGCATGTCGGACAAGCGACCCCTAGCTCTTTCATCTTTGATCCGATTTCCTCAAAAGGAATCTTATTCGTTTCGTCAATTCCGATTTTTTCTTCGAGAAGCTTGTCTCCTCTGTGCCGAGCTTTGCACTTCAAACAATCAACCAGAGGATCGTTGAAATTAGATACGTGGCCGGACGCCTCCCAGACTTTTGGGTTTGTGATGATGGCCGAATCAATCCCGACGATATCTTCCCGTTCTTGCACAAAAGTTTTCCACCATCGCTCGGCGATATTTTTCTTGAGCTCCGTTCCATATGGGCCGTAGTCCCAGCTGTTGGCCATTCCACCGTATATTTCCGATCCGGGAAAAACAAATCCCCGCCTTTTGCACAAGGAGACGATTTTTTCCATCATGTTCTCGTTTTTTTCGGTCATAAGAATATTTTATAAATTATTATCCCAGCTTAATTTTCCTCCGATCGAAAAAAATTTAAGCTTGGCGGGCGAAGCGAGAAACAAAAAAGCCCGTCCTGAACATCCAAAAAACATATTTTCAGATATTCGGGACGAGCATTCTTTTGAGAAACCCGCGGTTCCACCCGTCTTCCCTGCTGAATTTCAGCAAGGCTCTTTTGTATTAATTTGTAAAAACCGTCTGAGGACGCCAACCCTCACAGAATATATACTAATAAATTTTTCCTTTTATGTCAACAGGATCATTATTTCCCTCTTTGGTCGAACAGCGTCAGAAGAACTTCGCATTGATTGGCCACCGCCCGCAAGAAATCTTCGATATCCGGCTCCAGCGTGTTGCCGTTCAGAAAAACCAAAAAAACTTTGACGGGCGAAATCCCCGATCCAGATGATCCCAGCACAATATAGCCGTTTTTTCGGCTTTCTTCCCGATCATGATCCCATCTCACGATATCTTTGTTTCCGATTTTTATGCCTTCCATTTCGGATTCCGAGCTGGTGCTCGCCCTGGCCCAGTATTCGCTTGCCGTCTGAAGCGTCTCAACATCGAGCGCCCGAAGCGTCACCCATTTTTTTCCGCTAAGTGTCAGAGCGATTTCCAAAATTTCATTTATATAGCTTTCCACCTCCTTGCGGCTTGAAGGCGCTTTGATTTTTCGAAGAAACGACTGGATGAGGGAGATCTGTACATTCACTTTTCCAAGGTACGCAAAAGCCTCGAGCAATTCAGCTTCTCTTCGCTGATATTCGCCTTCCAATTTCTGAATTTCTTTTTCCCGCCTTCTGACCGCACTTTCATAAAGATAGAATATCCGCCAACCGACGAAAACTTGGATCAAAAGCAGGATCGATTCGAGCGTCTCTTCAGAAAAAATCGAAAAGCCTCCTCCCACCAGAAGAGGGGTGAAAATTATCGAAATAATAAGCAGAAAGAATACCAGCAAAAACAAATTCCTCAGCCTTTCTATGCGTGATGCCATAAACCTATTTTTCTCTTATTCCGCGTTCGGTCTTTATTAATACAATACCGAACGTTCTTATGTTTCAAAAAAAGGGGGCCCCAGAGGGCCCCGTTGGCTATTTGGTCAATTGGAAGCTTTCCATTATTTTGTCAATGTCTTTGCATCTGCCTTCGATCGATCCGCCGCAATTCGGCTGTTTTATATAGCTGTATATGCAATCAGAATCGCCCTCAGAATCTGAACATTGAGTGTCGGCCAGTTTTGTCCCCATATCGTCGCAAGCGTCGCTGTTGCTTCTGTTGCATTTTTTCTCCATCGCCTTCCACTCATCGGCGGAATAGGTCAAAATTGTGATGATGTCCTTATAGCGACTGTCGAGATTCGGAGAATTGACTTCGGTATTGTCTGCGACCGTCAAGGGAAGATATATTTTGATGTAGCTGTCAGAAAGATTGTCGTCGATGGGACTTTTCACCTGTCCGGCTCTGTACACCCAGCCTTTCCAACTGACCGGGATCGACAGTTGAAAATTTCCGCCCGCCCCTGAAAACTTCGTGGAATTGGCCGGCGAAGCCTTGGCGGGGACGGTGGAAACCGGCTTTGGAGCGGAAAAGTTCATTTGCGCTTTTGCGTTTCTCACATCCCGCTCATTGAGCGAAAAAATAAGCAGCATCACTGAAAATGCCAGCATTCCGATGAGAATCACCAAAGAAACGCTGAAGCGCATGTCGCGCCGGCAGCATTTGTTCAGGCCGATCGGATTCGTTTTGGCATTTTTTGAAATAGTCTTTCCGCCTATGACGCTTTTTTGATGAGCGATGCTGGCAGACTTTGTTCTTGTTTGTGTCCTCCTGGGCATATTTTTGTTTTATTTTTTTAGAACTTTATATCCTTATTCTAGCAAATAATATATACACAAGCAATACTGGATTCCCTAAGATCCCTAACCTCCCCGATTTCGCAAAGACCTCATTAGATCCAGATAGAATTTCAAGTTGTGGATGGTCGCCAGCCGCCCGGCAAGAGGCTCCCCGACTGAAAAAAGATGCCTGAGATAGGCCCGGGAATAGTTTTGGCAGGCATAGCAATCACAGCGCGGATCGATCGGTTTGAAATCTTTTTTGAATTTTTCGTTGGTGATGTTGATCGTTTGATAAAAATTTAAGGCTGAACCTTTCGATTTTTTAAGGTTTAGCCTTAAATTTTTTCGCACGAAAAGCGACCCGTGCCGGGCATTGCGGGTCGGGATGACGCAGTCGAACATATCGATTCCGCTCTCGACGGCAAAAACGATTTCTTCCGGACGGCCGAGGCCCATGAGATACCGCGGCTTGTCTTGCGGGAGCAGCGGCAAAACCCACTCCAAAATTTTTTTCATTTTTTCCCGCGGCTCGCCGACCGCGACGCCTCCGATGGCATATCCATCGAGGTCCAGCTCGAGCAATTGCCGTGCCGATTCCTGGCGGAGGTCTTTATAAACTGATCCCTGAACTATTCCAAATAGCAACGGGCGTTTTAATTTTAAATTTTGAATTTTGAATTTTGAATCAATTTTTGAATTTTTTAATTTAGACTTTAAAATTTGTGCATCAAAATATTCCTTGCATCTCTTCGCCCAACGCGTCGTACGTTCCAAAGATTGAAGAGCATACTCGCGTGAACACGGATACGGCGGGCATTCGTCGAGAACCATTATGATATCACTGCCGAGAGCAAGCTGGATCTCGATCGATTTTTCCGGCGTCATAAAATATTTTTTGCCGTCGAGCGGGTCGCGAAATTCAGCCCCTTTTTCAGTGAGTTTGACTCCGCTTTTCTGGTCCCTTCTGCCGGCCAGCGAGAATACTTGATATCCGCCCGAATCAGTGAGAATCGGCCCGTTCCAATTCATAAACTTTTGCAGGCCGCCGGCCTTTTCCACTAGTTTTTCCCCCGGCCGAAGCCAAAGATGATAGGTATTTCCAAGAACAATTTCCGCGCCGAGTGAGCGCAATTCTTCCGGAGTGATGTTTTTCACTGCTCCTTTGGTCGCAATCGGCAAAAAAAAGGGAGTGTTGACGAATCCGTGCATGGTATCCAATTTACCAACCCTTTTTTTATTTTTGTTATCAGCTAATTTAAACATGCATAAATTTTTTAATTTCAGAATTTCCAATTTTAAACAATTTAAAAATTTTCAAATTCAGAAATTCAATCATTGTTTGAAAATTGAAAATTGGATAATTCTGAAATTTACGGACTCACTTTCCCCATTTCTCCCACGCCCAAATCCTCAGTGAAATTCGTATTCTTCGGACCGATTTTCGCTTCAAGCGGCTGGCCTGTGAAAGAGTCCTTGGCTGAAAATACCGTTTGCGAAACAAGCGGAGCAAAATCTCCGGCTTGCGACGGTGTGAGCCCGAGCTGGAATATCAGTTCTTTCGGGTCGGTGATGACGCCGGTCCCGGCCGAAACGCTGCCGACATTCCAAACAAGTTCATTTGTTCGGGAATTGTTGCTCATCGAGGCATCCCGGGGAAGAAAATTGTTTTTCCATGTCACTCCGGGCGCGAGCGTCATCACCACCTTCGCGTCGGTCACGTCGTTTGAGACATTGGCAATTTTGAGATGCATGGTAAAAGTCGACTCCTGACCTACTTTCGGAGGAAGCGGGCCCGAATTTTGGATATCGGCATCGTTGAAAAATCCCTGAAGCGTCGCCAGCAGCTTTGAGTTCAATTTCACATCGACTGCGTTGCTCGCCACAATCTTGTTCGCTCCTTCGGGTGTGGGGATATCCGGACTGTCCATCCGAGCAACGGCCGAGAATGCAAAGTTCTTGTCATTCATCCCTGAAACAGGAATGATATCCTTGACCGATATTGAAAAAGTGAGCGATCCCTGGGCGCCCGGCGCCAAAGTTTTGAAATCCGGGATATCCGAAGCCTTCCACGTGACTATTTTTTTGTCCGCGTCGAACTCCCCTTTCCCGCTCGACATGTCGATTCGGGAGTAGTCGAGCATCGGGCTGTTCGCTTCCACCGACAAAATCAGATCCCGCAGGCCGATTGAGCCCGTGTTTTGATAGTCTATTTTGAATAGCAGCGCATCGCTCGCATTGGCGAACACTTTTTCTTTTTTTCCATTGATCGTTTCGCTGATGACAAGCGGAGAGCCGATGATTTTCACCGAACTTTGCGTTTCTCCATAGGAAATGAACGCATTGTCGGATCCAATCTGTCCGATTGAAAATTTCACCGTTTTTTCTTCATCCCTCGTTCCATTCACGGTCCCGTTGACTTTCACCTGCCCCGTCTGACCCGCCGCCAGCTTGCCGACGTACCAAATATCATTGTCCTGGGCCGGCATCGGGTCGGAAGAAACATACGAAAATCCATCCGGATATTCGGCTTTTATTTTGAGATCATTGAAATCTTCCTGTCCGGTGTTCTGGTATTTGACTGTATAGGAAACGGCATTTCCCGCCGCCGCATTTTGCGGGCCGCTCATTTCGATCACGAGCGGGCTCGAAGATATGAAAACGTTCGCGTTTCCCTTGGCTTCAAAAGTGGAATTGAAAGTCGAAGGTTTGTAATCAAGTTTGGCTTCGAGATAGACCAGCGCGTCTTGCGCCCCGAAAAATTTTCCCTGGATGGTGATTTTTCCGTTGCTTTTGGCCGCAATCGTTCCGATATTGAATTTGCTCGTGCTCGGCCCTTCGCTTTCAAACTGGAGATTACCCGACGGTTTGAAATTTTCAGAATAGTTTATATACAGCACGGCGCCTGTGAGGGACGCGCGGTTGAGATTTTGATAGTTGATGTCAAAGCTCACGCTCTCGCCGCTTTTCACTTTCTCCGGCCCGGATATGGAAACCTTCACTTGTGCTTCGGAAAAAGCGCTCTTGCGGATTTGCATTGCAAGCCAGATTATCCCCGCGGCTAGAATGACCGCTCCCAAACCGATCGAAACAATTTTCAGTATTTTTTTTCTGGCCGCTTTTTTTTCTTCCTGTTCTTTTATCCAGACTTCTTTTTTCTGGTCCAGATCGGCCGGCCCGAAAGAAGACGCGGAAAAAGGCTCCTCATCCGCTGCGTGGGGATTCAACGCTTTCAGCTTGTCCGGGCTCCCTCCGTCCGAATCCGCATTTTCCTCTTTCTGATATATTTTTCTTTCTGTTTCCTTCAAGGACATACTAAGGCAATTATACACTATATGGCGTTTTTTGGTAAACGAACCGGCAATTAGCTAAATTCTTTATCCCTGTTATGAATTTTCAATTTCTAATGACTAAATGAACAAATTTCGAATTATTTAAAATTTCAAATTTAGGCTTTAATATTAATTAAAAATTATAGCGCTCAAACTCTCTTCTTATCCGTCCCATTCCGGCGAGTTCCCTCCCGCCGGCTTTCACTTTGAGAATTTTTTCAAGCGGATTGGCAAGGAATATCCGAAGAAGCTTTATCTGATCGAGTGATATCTGCACAAGCGCCTGCTCTCCGGGAAAACATCCGCCGCAAACGACTCCGCCGCGCACCGCCGAGAAGAATTTTTCTCCTTTTTCTTCGAGGGGAGAGCTGCACTTCGCGCATTTCATTGTTTCCGGACGATGGCCGAGAAAATCAAAAAGCTTCCACCAAAAAGCTTCCAGCAATATCTTCCCCTGCTCTCCCTTTTCTCCCGAATTCTCCCAATTTCCCAAAAATGATTTCAAAAGATCAAAAATTCTTTCATCTTTTTCTTCTTCAGAAAAATGACGCGCAAAAAATTTGAAAATTTTCAAAATTTCGTGGAGCTTTTCAAAATATTTTTTTATGTCTTCAAATCCGCTGATCGTGATGGCGCTTGTGATCTGCCCCATTCCGCGCGACCGGGCAACATATACTTCCGAAAGCGTCCCCGGCTCCAAGTGACCGGCGAGCTTCGCCGTTTGTTTTCGCACCCCCCGCCCCATCGCTTTCACGAGGCCATTTTCCCTTGTATAAAGGAAATATATCCGGTCAAATTCTCCGACATCACGCGAAGCCAAAATTATAGCGGTGTATTTCTGCATTTGGCCTGAAAATAGAATTTATAATTCCAATTTTAATCTTTTTTCAATTGCGTTGCTTAATCTATAACCCAATATTCAGTTTATTACAAATATAAAAAAGATAAAAATATTTCACACGGTGAATTCTGGCAAATAACAAAGAGAAAAGCCGCAGGGGAGATTTCCACCCTGCGGCAAGTTGGTTCGAAAAATTTTGACTTTACTCGGGTTCTTCCAAGATTGGCGTGTTTGATGTCTTCCAAAGAAGAGAAGCGCTTATGATTCCGAAAGATGCGCCAAACACGCTTCCTCCGAGAGACAGGACCAATCTGAATATTGCCACTCCCAGCAGCGGACCCGATTCTCCAGCTACTTTTTCATTGCGAGCCAGAGACTCCATCCTTTGACAGCGTCCCTGACCAAGAACACGGCAGGAACAACCAATACCGTCAGCGAAGCCAAAAAGGCCGTGCAATAATAAGAATATTCTTCCCAGCGGAAAATGAACCTGTCCGCAAAAATCCCGGCGAAGATTGCGGGGACGACGGGAAGAAACAAAAATATCCTATTCTCAATTTTGTCCTGTTCTTTCATTCCCATCCTCCTCTGGGCTTTTTTTATTTTTGAAAGAAAATCCCGCAATGGGAACTCCGTTGAATATCAAATTTTCTTCAACCAAATTTTGATGGGCGATGTTTCGAGCGCCACAAGCTCCGAAATATCCGCTTCGGGATCTTCGCCTTCTGACAATTTCTCGGCCAGCGTTTCTTTCGCAATCAAATCTCCAAACTGGGAAAATATCTCATTCCCTCCCTGATAGGACAAGGCAATGCGGTTGTCAACCTGAAAACCGGCCTTTTTTCGCAACTCCTGGATC
>DATGZC010000104.1:0-1585 GCA_035297345.1 Bathyarchaeia archaeon | reverse complement strand
CATCGCCCGCGCACCCGCCGCACTCGCCCCCACTGTCGCGCTCATCGCCGAATGTTCTGATTCCACCTGGATCATTTCAGTCTCCGCCTCGCCATCCGCCACCATCTTGGCAAAAGTTTCAATGATCGGCGTCTGAGGTGTGATCGGATAAACCGGCATTACATCCGGATCGATCTGCCGCAACGCCTCCGCCGCGGCGGCGCCACCTGTGAGAGCCAAATTTTTCTTATTAGAACTCATTATTTTCTTGTTTGTCATCCCGCGAAAGCGGGAATCCAGGGATTTTACGATTCACGATTTTCAACTGGATCCGGGGTCAAGCCCGGGATGACAAGTGTTAAATTCCCCTTCTTTGATCGACTAAACCTCCGAGATAATTGGCCTTGTAGATTATTTTTTTATTTTGAATAATTTTTTCTTCTCCCGAGTATTCTTCCAGATTCCCCTTCCATTTATTTTCATAAACAAAATTTTCTTCTTTGTGTTTTTTTGGTCCGCAAAAAGGATATTTTTCTGGCATTTTCGCTAAAGCTTCTCTCAAAACTTTATAAACGAGATCCGTTTTCATACCTTTTGCCACCCAGCCATAATAAACCATCATCCAAACCGGCTTATTCTTTAGCGAAACTATGATTCTCCCGCCATACGGTTCCCCTCCAAAAAAGTTATCGTGCATTCTCCAATCGCCTTTTTTGAACGGGATAGATATTGATTTATCTTTTTCTTTAATCCATTTCTTCTCTTCCCCTGACGCATATCCAGCCTTATTGGATTCGAGAATAAATTTTCTTAATTCTTCTTTTTTCATATTTTACGAATTTTTTCCCATCTTTATCGCCTTTTTTGGACAAACTGTCGCGCAAACGCCGCAGCCTTTGCAAATATCGTAGTCGATGTCCGCTTTGCGCTCGGAATCATAGTCGATCGCCGCTTCGGGGCAAACATCAAAACAACTGGCGCATCCCGCGCAGGTTTTTTTGTCCACCACCGGTTTCATATACCGCCAATCGCCTGTTTTCGGGGATTTTTTGGGATCATGCGATATAATTGCGCCTTCTTCGATATCTTTCCAAGCTTCGGTCATAAAATAAATTTGTCATTGCGAGGGAGCATAGCGACCGCGGCAATCCCGTGCAATGCAGAGTGGTTCGGGATTGCTTCGCTTCGCTCGCAATGACAATAATATACAATCTTAAATACTATCGTACGCTTTTTCAATCGCCTGAATATTTTTCTCAGTCTTCTCTTGTCCAATTTTTTCAAGATATTTTTCCCGAAAAACCTCAACCACGCTATCCAGCTTAACAATTTCTGTAATTTTTATTAATTTTCCCAAAATCACGGTATTTGGCCGTGGTTCGCCGATTATTTCGGCCGACAACCCGGTCGCGTCAATAGGATGTATGTTGCCGACATAGTGCGACAAACTCGAAATATTGTCGCTATTTTTTGTCGTATTCACAATCAGATTTTCATTTTCGTCAAGGTTTTTGGAAATATCGACGATTCCGAGCAGCGTTTCGTCCATCACAATCACCGCATCCGGATCAACGACCGGCTCGTGCGTCAGAATCGGCTCATCGGA
>DATGZC010000103.1:0-1746 GCA_035297345.1 Bathyarchaeia archaeon | reverse complement strand
GAATGCTTCCCTAATCAGGGGCAGACGAGGCTAATCAAGCACGCCTGAATTCGGTAGCCATTTCGCGCGCGTTAAGCCTACTTCTCGTCCCCTGAGTGTTTAGTAAGATTCACTGGAGTTAAGTCAAATCAGCTGCAAGCCCAATTTCGTTGCAGTTGTGACATTGTTAGAAGTCTCTGATAAAGATTTATTCTTATGTCCGCTTTATTTGCATACCGAGAGTTGATCAGGAACCTGGTCATTAAGGATCTTAAGCTGAAATATCGCGATTCCGTGCTCGGCTTTCTTTGGTCACTCGCCAACCCGCTTCTATTAATTTTGGTCTACAGTTTCGTTTTTGGTCACATCCTGCGAGGCGGACCGGCAAACTTCGCATATTTTTTGATGGTCGGTATTCTGCCGTGGAATTTTTTTGCCCAGTCGCTCATGATGTCGACGGGATCCATTCTCGACAATGGAACTCTGATCAGAAAAGTGGCTGTGCCTATGGAGGTTTTCCCGATGACAACCGTGCTGTTCAATCTAGCGCAGTTCCTGCTGGCATTGGTGATCTTTTTCCCGATGGCATGGCTGTTTTTCAAGGTTCCTCTCGCCTGGTCATGGCTAAATTTTTTTCCGATTCTAGTGGTGCAAATCCTTTTCACTTTGGGACTCTCTTTTATAATTTCCACGGCGACTGTTTTTTATCGGGACGTACGCCATTTTATCGAGATTTTTTTGATGCTTGTTTTCTGGTTAACGCCGATCATTTATGATGCACAGCTCGCCCCTGCACTTCTTCAAAGGGTACTTTACATGAATCCGTTTTCGTACTTCATCCTGGCCTATCAGGATGCGCTCTATCGGAATGTCTTTTCTTCACTTGAGCAATGGGTCGTCATAATGTTACTGGCAGCCGTTTTTCTCGCGGCAGGCTATACGCTATTTACGACGTGCAAGTCGCGGTTTGCCGAAGAGGCTTAAGTTGGCGGGAGAAATTCAGATTCAAAATGTGTCGAAGGCGTTTGTCATCCGGCATAACAAAGCAGACTCCCTGAAATCCAAGTTCATCGGATTGTTTTACAGGCGCTATCGAGAGGAAAAAGAGACCCTGTGGGCATTGAGAGACGTAAGCTTGAAGATTTCTGCTGGGGAGGCTTTCGGGCTGGTTGGAAGAAACGGTTCCGGCAAAAGCACTCTGCTTAAAGTGATCGCCGGGATTTATCCGCCGACGAAAGGGAAAGTCCAGTTGCCGAACGGTTCACGGATGGGAACCATGATTGAGCTTGGCGTTGGTTTTCATCCGGAGCTCACGGGAAAAGAAAACGTATTTCTTGGGGCTTCGATACACGGGCTCAGCCGAAAAGAAATCGAAGATATCTATCAAGGCGTGGTTAAATTTTCCGAGTTAGCCGAATTTATGGATACCCCTGTGAAAAACTATTCTTCCGGAATGCATGCCCGACTGGGCTTCGCTCTGGCGGTCAATTTAAATCCCGATGTGCTTCTCGTCGACGAAGTGCTAGCCGTCGGCGATGAATCTTTCCAACATAAGTGCAAAAAGCAGATCGATACGTTTCGCGCGCAAGGTAAAACTATTATCTTTGTTTCCCACAGCGCCGAAGATGTAAAAAATATTTGTGACCGAGCGTGCGTTTTAAATCACGGATCGTTGGTTTTTTTAGGTAACGCTGACGACGCGATTGAACGCTACCATGAGATATTGACTTTTGGCCATGCATAATAAAGTTTTACTTCCTTGGGGCC
>DATGZC010000102.1:0-2907 GCA_035297345.1 Bathyarchaeia archaeon | reverse complement strand
GGCTCAGGCCGAAGGAAAATATATTCGCCAATCGGGCGGTCGCGGACAATATGGCCATTGCTGGCTCCGCGTCGAGCCGCTTGAGCCGGGCGGAGGTTTTGAATTTGTGAGTGAAATCAAGGGAGGCGCCATCCCGCAGGAATATGTTCCGCCGATCGAAAAAGGCGCCAAAGAAGCGCTGGAAAACGGAGTGGTGGCCGGCTATCCTCTTGTCGATGTCAAAGTGGTTGTCTACGACGGGTCATTCCACGAAGTTGACTCCTCGGAAGCGGCTTTCAAGATCGCGGGATCACTGGCCGTCCAGGAGGCTGTGAAGCGGGCCAAGCCGATCATCCTCGAGCCGATCATGAAAGTTGAGGTGACGACGCCGGAGCAATTCATGGGCGACGCGGTCGGCGACCTCAATGCCAAGCGCGGACAGATTCAGGAAATGGAAGACCGCGGAGAAGGCAATGCCAGAGTGAAGGTGATCAAAGCGACAGTTCCGCTAGCCTCGATGTTCGGCTATGCGACGCAACTCCGCTCGATGTCCCAGGGCCGGGCGAACTATTCGATGGAATTCGACCACTATGAAGAAGTTCCCCGCAACGTAGCGGAAGAGATCAAAACAGGCGGGAAGAAATAAACTTGAAAAATATGTTTTCGAAAGAACTCAAAGAAATCATGGACTTGGCGGGCGGGCGATATATCATCGTTGAAGGCGGTGCGCCGAAATATATCATCATGAATTTCGACGAGTATCGGACGGCGATTCTCGACAAGAAAGCGGTGCAAGCACTCAGTGAAGAAGAGCTCATTGAAAAAATCAACTCGGACATCGCTCTCTGGCGCGAAAAACAGAATGCGGAAGACGACAACATCGCCCTCGACGAAATTGAAGAACTTGAGGATATCGAGTATATATAGTGATCAATTCCGAAAGTTGAGCTTTCGGAAACGAAGTGGCCGCGTATATGCGGCCTTTTATGTTTGTTAATGATTGTTTATAATGGAAAGTGTAAATGTCATGGATATGAAAAATAATAATTTTACTATAGCTTAGAATAATGAGAAAAGACAAGCTCGCGGATGGAGAATATTATCACATTTTCAATCGGGGAGTCGACAAAAGAAATATATTCGAGAAAGAATACGACTTCCTCCGTTTTTGTATTTCCATGGATTTATTGAACGATGAGCAAGACGGTCTCATGGATCGATGGAGAGATTTTAGAAAATGTATTCCGAAAGCTCAACTTTCGGAATTCAAGGAAAAGCACTTGAGCTTGAAAGATCGGAAAGACTTAGTGGAAATCATCGCATTTTGTCTGAATCCGAATCACTATCATCTGCTGTTACGGCAAAAGGGCGAAAAGGGAGTTGAGAAATTTATGCATCGCTTGGGAACCAGCTACACAAAATATTTCAATGAAAAATATGACAGAAGCGGTTCGCTTTTTCAGGGGAGGTTTAAGTCGACACACATAAGTAGTAATTCGTTACTTTTTTATTTGTCCGCTTATGTGAATTGCAATAGCGAAATTCATGGAATCGCGAAAGCGAGCAATTATCGCTGGTGCAGCTTTGGCGATTATTTGGGTGTTTGCGATAATTTTGGAGAGATATTGAGAAAAAATCTGCTGACAGAAAACTTCAGGGGAGTCAGGGATTATGAAAAATTCGCCGATGAGCACATAAAGCACTTTCGGGAACGCAAATACGACGAGAAACAGGCAAAACTTCTGCTTGATTAATTCCGAAAGTTGAGCTTTCGGAATATGTCTTATACAAGGCCTTTTTTATTATCACGCTAAATTTCATTTGACACCGGGCGAGAATTGTGCTAAACTAACACGCTGGGGCTGAAATCGGCTTTCTAGCAAAATCTTTGAAATCAGGTAAATATGGGAGGAAAAGTTATGAAAAGAGTAGTTTTTTTTGTTCTTCTGGCGCTTTTTTTGGCTTCTGCATGTGCCACTGAAAATCCAGCGAAGGTGCAATGCGAGGCCGCCAAAGATGAACTCCTCAAGGCATTGATGATAAAAGAGTCCATTCGCCGGACAGAGGTCCCTCGTTCCATTTATGGAAATGTGGTGACTCCTCGGTGTTGCCAATGTGGTCAACCGATCCCCCGTGTTCCAGGTGTAGTCCCAAACTGCAATACGATTCAAGATGGGGTGAATGGTTATCACAAAGCCAGCAGGGCAGATGGAAGAGTGTGGAGTATATCACAGTAGCAGAATAAAATAATTACAGCCATATCTAAAAGCCGTCATTTCATGAATGATGGCTTCTCCTATTTTCCGCCATCTCTTGACACTCAGGAAACTATATGATAAATTTATTCTGTTGCAAGGAATTATCAAAAACGATAGACTCTTGCCAAAAAATAACGAATAGTTTATACTATCTTCGTAAAGCATAATATAAAGATAACTTAATAAATCCTAAACAAAACGAATTTGCACAAATTCGAAGTTGTGATTTGGGCAAATTCGGAAAGTTGAAAAAATATGGCAGCAGAAGCATTTGATCGTTCCAAGCCGCATGTAAACATCGGTACTATCGGACACGTTGACCACGGAAAGACCACCCTTACCGCGGCTATTTTGCATGTCTTGAGTTTCCTCGGCCAGGCCAAAGAAAAGGGCGTGGATGAAATCGACAAGGCTCCCGAAGAGCGCGAGCGTGGAATTACCATTGCGACCGCCCACTGTGAATATGAATCAGAAAAGCGGCACTATGCCCACGTGGATTGCCCGGGACACGCTGACTACATCAAAAACATGATTACCGGCGCCGCCCAGATGGACGGAGCGATTTTGGTTGTATCTGCAACGGACGGTCCGATGCCCCAGACCCGCGAACACATTCTTCTCGCGCGCCAGGTGGGTGTGCCGGCTATCGTTGTGTTTCTTAATAAAGTCG
>DATGZC010000101.1:0-4194 GCA_035297345.1 Bathyarchaeia archaeon | reverse complement strand
GGCGGCGAGAAAGAACCGGTGAAAGTGGAATTCTGATTTCTTCAAAATGCAAATATTTCTTCAAAAGCAAATAATGAAATTTTTTTTGTGCTTGTTTTGTGTTGGAATATTTTTTTCATTTTCGGGTGCAAAAAGCGCTTTTGCAGCCGATAGCGTCAGGCAGTACCAATACGACGAGATCCTAACCAATATTCAGATCAACGCCGATACGACTTTTGATGTGGAAGAGAGACAGGTCTTCGATTATCAAGGCGAATACAACCAAGGTTGGCGGACTATTCCGTTCAAAAAATTTGACGGCATCACGAATATTCAGGTGATTGACGGAGAGACCGATCTGCCGCTCACCTATTCCTCGAGAGAATTGGAGAAGACGACGCCCGGCAGCTGGGGAAAATTCACCTATAACCGGAAGAACGGGGCGGAAAACATAATTTGGTATTATGATGTGAAAGACGCCAAGCATTTGTGGATATTGAAGTATAGAATCCACGGCGGGATAGGATTTTTCAAAGATTATGACGAATTGTATTGGAATATTCTGACTGATTATGCCGTTCCGGTCAGAAAAGCAGAAACTCACGTTTTTCTTCCAAAAGAAGTGCCCGATACGAACGGGATGTACATCAACTACTATTCTGATCAGCCGGCTGCACCCGAGCAACCTGACAGCTATTCTATTTCCGGCGAAAAATCATTTGACTATTCATCGAAAAATATAGGGCCGCTAGGCAAGCTGACTATTCTGGCTCAATGGCCCAAAGGAATAGTTGATCAGGGACAATATTTCCGAGATTTTCTGAATATTTATTGGGGCTATCTGGCTGCCCTATTGATAATTGTCCTTGGTTTGATCTCGGGATCTTTGTATTGGTTTTTCACGGAAAAATTCAGGAAAGGCAGCGGGACCATAATTGCTCAATACGCGCCGCCGAAAAATTTGAGACCGGCAGTGGGAGAAATCATTTGCAAAGAAAGAGTGACGGAAAAAACATGGCCGGCAACTCTGGTGGACCTGGCCGTCCGCGGTTATGTGAAGATCAAAGAAAAAAAACCGAACGTGCTGAAAAAGGCAGTCAAAATTTTCTTGTTCATTTTTTTCCCGGCAGCGCTTTCTCTTTTCATTTTGCTTGTCATAACTGACAACTTTTCCCACGCAACAAGCTTTGCATCAATATTTGAATGGCTCATAGTGACTTTCTTTGTCGGGTACTTTTTCTTGTCTGTTTTCCGTGCGACCAAAGGAATGAGAGATTCTTCAAAAGATTATGAGATTGAGAAAATCAAAGAATTTTCCAATGATACCAGCCTCGAGGAATACGAAAAGAAATTCCTGGCGGCAATTTTTGGAAATGGTCCGTCGTTTTCCACGGATATGACCGGCAATGAGGAAAAACAAGCCTTATACAAAAAAATACAGGAAGCAAAAAAAGAACTGCTTGCCGACACGGAGATGGGAACCCAGGCTTATGAAGTCGGCATATCCGGAGAGGAAAAAAGAAATACGGTTTTTTTCATCATATTTGCGGTCTATTTGTTTTTCCTTTTCATTGTTTCTGGAAATATTGTCGAAACCCAATCGGCTGTTTTTCTGACCACCTTGGTCTTGCTTGCGCTTGAAGTTTTCTATTTCAAATATGAAGCGCGCTTGAACGATGAGGGCTATATTCTCAAAGATGAGTGGCTCGGCTTCAAGCTATATCTGGAAACAGCTGAAAAATACCGGCTCCAAAATCTGACGCCTGATCTTTTTGAAAAATATCTTCCCTATGCTATTATTTTCGGAGTGGAAAAAAAGTGGGCGAAGAACTTCGATTCATTGAATATGCAGCCCCCCGAATGGTACGGGGGATCTGCGGGTATTTCTGGATCAGGGGCCGCTTCTTTCTCTGCTTCGTCGTTCACTTCTTCTTTCAGTGCAAGTTTTGCTTCTTCCTTTTCGAGTTCCGGCGCTGGCGGAGCAGGCGGTGCGGGCGGCGGAGGCGGCGGTGCAGGCGGAGGAGGCGGCGGCGGGGGCGGCGGTGCCGGCTGATGAAAAAAACGGGATCCATCTGTTGTAAAAATAGTGTATGGCAACCATCTATGATCAAGCCGACAAGAATACCCGTCTCACGTGGGTGTATATCCTCGGTTTTTTGCTTTTCGTGATCGGAGTCGGCTATGTCTTCGCCGGGGCGATGCACAATTCGGCGATCCTTGTGATTGCGGTGATCTTCAGCGTGGCGATGAGTTTCGCGTCATATTGGTGGAGCGACAAGATTGTTCTTGCGATGAGCGGGGCGCGCGAAGCGACGCATGAAAACGCGCGGGAAATATATCACCTCGTTGAAAATCTCTGCATCACGGCCGGGCTTCCCGCTCCGAAAATATACATCATCCAGGATCCGTCGCCGAACGCTTTTGCGACTGGGCGAAATGCCGAACACGCGGTCGTGTGCCTCACGACCGGGATCATTGAGAAGCTCGAAAAATCAGAACTCGAGGGGGTGATCGCGCATGAGCTGTCGCATATCGGGAACCGGGATATTTTGCTCTCGACGGTCATTGTCGTTCTGGTCGGCTTCGTGGCGCTCCTGGCGGATTTTTTCCGCCGTTGGATGTGGTTCGGGGGAGATGATGAAGATAGCGGACGGAATCCGATATTTCTTGTTGTTGCGATCATTCTTTCCATACTCGCTCCCGTGGCGGCGATGCTCATCCAATTGGCGATCTCGCGGAGGCGCGAATATTTGGCGGACGCCGACGGAGCGCTCCTCACAAGATATCCGGAGGGTCTGGCGCGCGCCCTTGAAAAAATTTCCGCCGACCCGACGCCGATGGCCCACGCCAACCGTGCCACTGCCCACCTTTTCATCGACAATCCGTTCAAGGGAAAAAAAATTTCCAATCTTTTCCAAACCCATCCGCCCATCGCCGAGCGCGTGAAGCGTTTGCGCGGAATGGATGTGTAATTTTTAAGGTTTAGCCTTAAAAATATTTATGCAGTTCGCGGTTCCGAAAAATACGGAGAAATATGAATGGACGCAGCACGCGGCGTTCAAAATGCAACAGTACGGCCTGACGGCGCAGCGGATTTTGCGGGTGGTCAAAAATCCGCAGAGAACGGAAGAGGGAATCGTGAAAAATACGATTGCCGTCATGCAACCGGCATCGCTCCGCACGAAAGAGGGGAAAAGAGTCTGGAGCCAAGAAATTTGGACGATGTACCAGCTCCGCCACGGAGCAATTTCCAAATCTCAATTTCCAATTTCCAAACAAATCCCAAATCCAAAATCCCAAGAACAAAAAGAACCAAATACAAGATACAAAATACAGAATACAAAATACAGAATTATCAGCGCCTGGCGCTATCCGGGGGTGAGTCCCAAGAGAGATCCGATCCCGGAAGAAATTCTACGGGAATTGGAGATGTAAATTTGCTTTATATAAAGCCATATTTCCCAAATGGATGAATTCAGGAATTTAGAGCCCCTTTTCCATTTCTAGAGCGAGAACTTCATTTGGCGTTAGATAATTAAGGGCTTTTCTGGCGCGATTGTTGAGTTTTTCTTGAATCGCATAAACATAGCTTTCTTCAACTTTATCAAGATTGGACTTTTTAGGGAAATATTCCCTGATCAGTCCGTTCAGATTTTCCACCCCGCCTTTTTGCCAGGAGCAATAGGTATCGCAGAAAAATGAGGGCACTTCTGTTTCATGGTGCAACACGTTTTCACTGCCGTTGTCTCTCGTGATTGTCAGCCAGAAATTGGCAGGCAGCGATTCGATGCTGTCCCGCAAAGCTTCTTGCGAACGGATGGCCGATTTGTCTTCGCATTTGTGAAGCCGGCACAGCTTCATTTTTCTTTCCATCTGGACCGACAAAATACTTTTTCCGGAAAAGATCACACTGTCCGTTTCCCAGTCTCCGATTCTTTTCCTTTCAGCGACGATTCCCGGCCTTTTCTCAATACTAACCCTTTCTTTGATAATCGTTTTGACCCTTTGTTTTCGGGCGAATTGCTTCTTCCGCTTTTTCTGTTTTCTCCTCAATTTTTTATACAATCCTCCGAATCTTCCCTCGCCTTCGTAGATCCAATTGTAAATACTTTCATAGCTCACCGCTTCGTCTCGGCATCCCCGCACTTCTTGAGGGGGATGTTCTTTTAACCTCCCGGCAATCTCTTCGGGACTCCAGCCATCGTTGATCTGCTT
>DATGZC010000100.1:0-7978 GCA_035297345.1 Bathyarchaeia archaeon | reverse complement strand
CCCCGCGGAAAGAATAGATCGACTGCCAATCATCGCCCACTACCATCAGATTGCGATGGCGCTCGGCCAGAAGATTCACGAGAACATATTGGGCTTTGTTCGTGTCCTGATATTCATCGACCAGGATATATCGGAAAATATTCTGGTATTTTTCAAGAATATCGGGAAATTTTTGGAAAAGTTCGACCGCCTTTTGCAGAATATCGTCGAAATCAAGGGCGTTGTTGTCTTGCAGGGTCTTTTGATAGGCTTCATAGACCCGCGCCACGATCCTTTCAAAAAAACTCTCGCCTGTTATATAGTCCTCGACGCTTTGGAGCTCCCCTTTGGCTTTTGAAATCACAGCGAGCATCGCCCGCGGATTGAATTGTTCGGCGCTGATCTCTTTTTCTTTCATGATTTTTTTCACGAGCGCCAGCTGGTCCGAATCGTCGTATATCACGAAACTCTTTTTGTAGCCGAGTTTGTCGATCTCCACGCGCAAAATCCGCACGCAAATATGGTGAAAAGTGCCCATCCAGGGCTCGCGGAAGTAGCCGCCCGTGAGGAGCTGCTTGACCCGCTCCTTCATTTCCCCAGCCGCCTTATTGGTGAAAGTGACCGCCAAAATGTTCCGCGGATCGACTTTTTTCTCGCGAATCAGATAAGCCACCCGGTGGGTGAGGAGCCGCGTTTTCCCTGAACCCGCCCCGGCAATCACCAAGACCGGCCCTTCGGTCGTGAGGACGGCTTCTTTCTGTTCTTCGTTCAAACCCGCCAGAAGCGCTGCATCTGCTGCGGGCTGGCCCTTGATTATTTCCATAACATAATGTATGATAGTCTAATTGGAAAAAAATGGGAAATTCAGGCGTCTTTTCTTGCTAAATATTCCTTTTAGTAGTATTATAAAGACAACAAAATAAGCAATAAAAGTATACATGCTATGACTCTGACCAAGCAGAAAAAAACCAAGGTTATTGAAACCTCCAAAACTCATGAAAAGGACACGGGCTCTCCCGAAGTCCAGGTTTCGCTGTTCACCGAGCAGATCAAAAAACTCACCAGCCATCTCAAGAAGAATACAAAAGACAACCATTCCCGCCGCGGCCTTTTGAAGATGGTTTCAAAACGGAAAAAACTTTTGACGTATCTCAAGGGAAAAGACGCGAAGCGATACAAAAAACTCGTAACCAACTTAGGTCTCAAAGAATAATTTTATGCCAACAGGCAAATTTCCAGAGCAACGCATCGGAGTTTTGGTGGACATCCAAAATATGTACTATTCCGCCAAAGTCCTTTATAAAAAGAAAGTCGATTTCAAAGAGATCCTGAAAACGGGCGTAGCCAACCGCAAACTTATCCGGGCCATCGGATACGGCATCAAGACGATTGAAGGCCTCGAGAAGAACTTTTTCGAAGCTCTTCAAAAATCCGGCTATGAGGTCCGCACGAAAGATCTGCAGATTTTTCCCGGCGGCGCGAAGAAAGGGGACTGGGACGTAGGCATCACCGTCGACGCCGTGAAGCTCGCCGAACATCTCGATGTGATCGTCCTCGTCACCGGCGACGGCGACTATATCCCGCTCGTCGAATATCTCCAGAACACCAAAGGCTGCCGCGTCGAAGTGATCGCCTTCGCCGAATCAACCTCCGCCAAACTTATTGAATCCGCCGACGATTTCATCAATCTGAGTGAAAACAAGAAGAAGTTTTTGATATAAATTAATAATTTATTTCCGCGAGCTCTAACAGCCAATCGCACACAAGCGCAACTAATAAAAACTTTTTAGTTCCGGCTGTGTGTCATTCGTCTATTAGCGCCCGGACGGAGACAAACTTTTTATGGAACCGAAAAAATTTGAGACCGAAATTGCCGGAAGGAAACTCGTCGTCGAGACGGGTCTTTTGGCGCAGCAAGCAAGCGCTGCCGTGACTGTTCGCTATGGAGACACGGTTGTCCTCGCAACAGCTGTCATGAGTCCCGCCGCGCGGGAAGGCGTGAACTATTTTCCTCTGATGGTTGATTACGAGGAAAAGTTCTATGCCTCCGGAAAAATCAAAGGCAGCCGCTTCATCAAGCGCGAAGGCCGGCCGACGGATGAAGCCGTCCTCAACGGGCGCCTCATCGACCGGACTCTCCGCCCGCTTTTCGACCAGCGGATGCGAAACGAAGTGCAGGTAATCGTGACGGTGCTTTCGATTGATCAAGAAAATGACCCTGCCTTGGCGGGAGCCATTGCCGCTTCAACCGCCCTTTCGATTTCAGATATCCCTTGGAACGGCCCTCTGGGCGCCGTGCGCATCGGAGAAAAAGAAGGGCAAGTGATCGTCAACCCGGTGAACGGCGATCTCGCCGCAAGCTCCTTTGACGTCATCGCTTGCGGAATCGAAGGAAAAATAAACATGATCGAAACCAGCGCCAAAGAGATTGCGGAAGACAAAATTTTCGAAGCGCTCGTCGAGGCCCAAAAAGTGATCGACCAGATCGTGGCCTTCGTCAAAGATATCCAGAAGCAAATCGGAAGACCGAAAGCCGAAGCAATCATCCTTGAGCCGGAAGAAGATTTCAAAAAAGAAATTCTTGATCAATTTTCAGAAACGATCGCCCCGGCCCTCTACCAAAAAGACCACAATAAGCAAACCGAGTTGCAAAATGAACTTTTCGCCGCCGCCGCCAAATATGTGAAAGAAAAATATCCTCTGGACTCCGCCGCCAAAAAAGAATTGGCCTTTGCCGCCATTGATGCCGAAATGGAACGGCTCTTCGAAAAAAATATTCTGGAAAAAGACGAACGCCCCGACGGAAGGAAGCTCGATGAAGTGCGGCCTATTTCCTGCGCCGTCGGACTTTTGCCTCGCACTCACGGCAGTGCCCTATTCACGCGCGGGGAAACCCAGGTTCTCTCGGTCGTCACGCTCGGCGCGCCGGGCATGGAGCAGATCATTGATACCATGGAACTCGATGAAAAGAAACGGTTCATGCATCACTACAATTTCCCGCCGTTCTCGGTCGGAGAAGTCCGCCCGATGCGCGGACCGGGCCGGCGCGAAATCGGACACGGCGCCCTCGCCGAAAAAGCGCTCGCGGTTGTTGCCCCCGACAAAGATAAGTTTCCTTATACGATCCGCGTCGTTTCCGAAGTCCTTTCTTCGAACGGATCATCTTCGATGGCCTCCACTTGCGCTTCAAACCTGGCGCTCCTCGACGCGGGCGTTCCGATGCAAACTGTGATCGGAGGAATTTCAGTGGGAATCGTCGTGGGGTCCGATGGAAAATACAAATTGCTTTCTGATATCCAGGGTCCGGAAGACCACTTCGGCGGAATGGACTTCAAAATAACCGGATCGACCAAAGGCATCACCGCCATCCAGTTGGATGTCAAAGTGGACGGACTCACAGCCGATATGATCCGCGATACGCTCGAGCAATCCCGCAAAAATCGGATTGCGATTATCGGCATTATGAATGAAATGATCAGCGCTCCCCGCGCCGAAATGTCTCCTTATGCACCAAGAATAATCATCTTGAAAATCAACCCGGAAAAAATCCGCACTGTGATCGGCCCCGGAGGCAAGATGATCAATCAGATCATCGATGAAACCGGCGTGGAAATTGATATTGAAGACGACGGATCCGTATTCATCACAGCCGACAATCCAGAAGCCGGGAAAAAAGCTTCCGACTGGGTGAAGAATCTCACTCACGAAGTAGCCGCCGGAGAAATCTTCAAGGGGCGAATCACGCGCCTGATGAATTTTGGCGCTTTCGCCGAAATCCTGCCGGGCCAGGAAGGATTGATCCATATTTCCGAAATATCCGAAAAAAGAACCGAGAAAGTGGAGGACGCTCTCAAGGTAGGGCAGATGGTGGATGTCAAAGTGAAAGAGATCGACAATATGGGAAGAATCAACCTCACTATGCGAGGCTTGGAAAATAGTGTAAAATAGAAATCACAAAATAGCCTGCTCTAAAAAATAAAAACTAACACACTACTAATTCGTCCGCCTGCAACGCTTTGCGTAGCAACGCTGACAGGTAGAAAACTCCTATGTTCCAATTCAAGAACTCGGGATTGGGAATGAAAGAACCCGACGCCTCAGGCGATCTTCCGAATACCTTCGGCAAAGTCCGGACGTTCAAGGAAGATCTTGAAAATTTTGGAAAAGGCGTACCGGCAAATGACGCACCGGAAACGATTGAAATTCCCAAAAAACCAGTCGACAAACCCCTGTCTGAAAACATTCCAGCGAGACGAGAACCTCCTCGGCCAGCTCCGATTGAGCCGACTGTTGAACCGAGCCAGGAGCTCGCGCCCGGCAACCCCTTTCAATCCATCCCGACACCTCCGCCACTTCACGCAACTTCCGAACTTCCTGCTTTCAAATCATCGCCCTCCCAATCTTTTTTTTCAGAGAGACCGACGCTTACAGAACAAAAACCTGTCCCCCAGAACAAACCTGAACCGCCCGCGCTTCCAAAAAAGAAAAGCAAGCTTCTTCCAGTGCTTGTCATCCTTCTTGTTATGGCCATCGCCGGAGCAGGTTTTTATTATTATTGGTTTTCCTTGGGAAAGAAGTTGCCATCCATCTCTTCTCTTTTGTCCAAATCAAAAACTCCTCCCCCCGCTGAAAACGCCCCGTCGGCTCCTTCCACTGCTTCCACAGATTCCCAGAACAAAAATCTCCGCCAGCTCGTCGTCGATACATCGCAGAATCCCGTCGCAATCAAGGATGCGGTTGGAAAATTTGCTTTTGATTTTGGTTCCTCAAATTCCGACGGCAGCATTGCCGAGATAAAGCTGCTTGGCAAAAACAACCAGCCCATCGGCAAGAAAGAGTTCGCCTCCGGATTCGGCCTCTCAATTCCGGACGCGGTACTGATGAAGCTTTCCGAAGAGTATAGTCTTTTTGTCACCAAAGAAAACAACAGCGTGAGATTGGGTCTTGTCTTCAAAACCGTCACCTTGTCCGGGCTAGACGATGAAATGAAAAATTGGGAACCCAAGATGCCCACAACCCTCAGATCTCTTTATCTCGTTTCGAGCACAGCTCCAGCCGAACCTCCTTTCAATTCCAGCCGATACAAGAACGCCGATATCCGATATTTCAATTTTTCAAGCCCTACCGACACTTCTCTTGATTATGCGGTGATCTCGAATTTCCTCATTATCGGAACTTCCAAAGAATCTGAGCGGGCGATCTTGGATTATATGTCGACGAAGTAATATCTGATATCTGACAGCTGGTATTTAATATTTTCTTCTTTGCTTGCCGTTCAGTTCAGAAAATTCCGTTTTTCTGCAACAATAAAGTATTTAAAAAATACCAGTTACTAAATACCGAGTACTATATACTCAAAATCGATTTGACTTTACCAAAAAAATCTGCTATACTGTATATGTTCCTTGAAAAACCCAGGTAAACGAGTTCCAATCACAATTTCCCCCTATTTGTGATTGGAACTCGTTTACTTCTCCATCTTACTTTTCCCAACGAGGAAAAGGGTAAAAAACAAAAACAAAGATTTTTGTAAAATTTTCAAATATAAAAATCAAAAAAATAGGTTCTTTAAACCGTGGAGAGGGGACGATAACAGACGACATATATACAAAATATATGTTCGCCGTATGCACTCTCTGCGCTTTCACCCGGCGCACGGTTCTCGGCTGACATATTGGTATATGTCAAAAACCGGGCGCTGCCGCCACTTAATTATTTTTTGCGGGCGCTTGCAGCGCCCGGTATCAGATATTTTATCTTACCGGACATATTAGACGCGGGTGAACAAGACGGCCTTCCAAGGCGGTTTTTTTGTTAGTGAAAATATATTATGATTAGGCGGTATGCAACAGCTGAACCAAACCAAAGAAATCGGAAATCTTGGCGAGCGGATTGCGGCGAACTATTTCAAAGCGCAGGGATGCGAGATTCTGGAGATGAATTTTGAAAATAAGCTGGGATACAGGGTGGGAGAACTGGATGTCGTCGTCCGCGACCTGAAGACCAAAGAAATTATTTTTGCGGAAGTGAAGACGAGAAAAAAGGGGACGAGCAATTCCCACTCGCCCGAGCTCGCCATCAGCCGCGCGAAGTACCGAAAACTCTCAAAGATAATTTCGAACTACCTGCGCAAAAATAATCTGCTCGACTGCGACTACCGCCTCGACGCCGTCGCGATCGAGCTCGACATGCGAACGCGCAAGGCGAACTTGCGGCATTTGAAATGTATATATTATTAGTGCTATACTTAAGTATGCCATCAAGTCCATATACTAAATACCGGATACTAAATACTAAATACAAATCCATGATCGATCCACAAATCCAGGAGGAACTCAAAGCCAAACTGCTCGAAGAAAAAACCAGAATAGAAAAAACCCTTGCACCGACCGAAGCAAACGAAGCGGGCGTGGACAAAGAATATGAAACAAAATTTCCGGACGTCGACCGTGATGAAGAGGCCAACGCCGACGAGATGGATATGTATGAGAGCAATCTGGCTGCGGACGAAGCGCTGAAAGGGGAGCTCGAAAAAATAGAAAAATCCCTCGCCGCGATCGACGCCGGTACATATGGAATTTGTGCCAACTGCCAAAAAGAAATTCCACTCGAACGGCTGCGCGCCTATCCGCAGGCCGACACCTGCCTTGAATGCAACGGGAAATAAATCTCGGCCAGGAGGAAATGAAACGCCAAATAATCTTCTTGATAGGCTATCCCGTCCCGATGAAATCGGAACGTAACACACGCAATATTTCGAAGATTTATTTGTCGTTTCTTTTATGGAAATAAATGAAAACCAAAACAAACTTATTTTTTCTTTTTATCGTCCTTGTTTTCATTGATCAGATAGCAAAATATCTCTCGGTTCATTCGATTTGCAACAAAAATATCGCCTGGAGTATTCCAATCGCTTCGGCGATTTTTTATTTGGTCTGGATTGCGATCATCGCAGTTTTGATATATATATTTTTAAAGACTAGTTCTATCAGCCAAAAAATATTTTTGATCCTTATTTTTTCAGGAGCAATTTCAAATATTGTTGATCGAATAAGATTGGGGTGCGTCGTGGATTATATCGATCTGAAGTTTTGGCCGGTTTTTAACTTAGCCGATGTTTTTATCACAATTGGGATAATTTTGTTGTTAATTTTAAATTTCAAAAAGAAAAAGCCTTCTCCCCTCGGATGAGGGGAGATGTCCGAAGGACAGGGGGGTGTCGAAAGTTCAGATGACTGAAGCAACACCTCCCCCTGACCCCTCCTCACCTGAGGAGGGGAGGAATAAAAGAAATAGATACAAAAACATGTCTTCAAAAGTTCTCTCTGCTACGACTCTCGGGCTCACCAGCCATCTGGTCGAAGTCGAAGTGGACACCCATTCAGGAATGTATGTTTTTTCGATCGTCGGTCTTCCCGATGCGACCGTCAAAGAAGCGAAAGACCGCGTGAATGCCGCCATCAAAAACTGCGGTTTCAAGCCGCCGTACCAATGCGGCCATGTGACGGCCAACCTTGCTCCGGCCGACATCCGGAAAGAAGGCTCGCTCTATGATCTGCCCATCGCCCTTGGATTTTTGCTCACCACCAAACAGATCGATTTTGATACCGCTGGAAAATTGTTTGTCGGCGAAATGGCGCTTGATGGAAAGATCCGCCCCGTGAACGGCGTGCTTCCGATTGCCATGATGGCAAAAGAAAAAAATATATCGGAAATTTTTGTCCCGAAAGAAAACGCCGGGGAAGCGAGCATAGTGAAAGGGCTCAAAGTCATCCCGGCGGAGAATTTCAAAGATCTTGTCGCACACCTTCTCGGCGAAAAGACAATCGCGCCTCATCCGGAACAGGACCTTGAAAAACTTTTCGAGCCGCAGCACTATCATCTCGATATGGCCCACGTCAAAGGCCAAGAACACGCCAAGCGCGCCCTTGAAATCGCGGCGGCTGGCGGCCACAATGTTCTAATGTTGTAGTCAGATACTTGACAAACGGGAAATAGA
>DATGZC010000099.1:0-13846 GCA_035297345.1 Bathyarchaeia archaeon | reverse complement strand
GGCTAAGAGATATTGATAAGCGCCAATGATCAGCATGAACAAGGCCAAAATTCCGATGATGGCGAAACCAAAATTGATTATATCTTTGAGATACTGCACAAAATCATTGGTCTGCTGGGCGCCCGGGATTTTTTCCTGATTTTGGTATTGGGCAAAAATCGGATGGAAAGAAAAGAAGACTAGGAAAAGAATCACCGAAGCCAGGAAAATAAGCTTGATTGTATTTTTATTTTTCTTCATCCGCCAATTTCAAATTTTGAGTGAGGCCATAGAATCCTGCGCTCGCAACAAACATCACGACCATTGTGAGGACGAGTCGCAGAAGATACATGAAATAGTGCGGCAAATGGGTGCCGATGGCGGCAAGGAGCTGGCCGGGGTTTTGAGAGGAGCTGATTGCGTCGCTTGTCGGCGCACTCAAGGTTTGGATGGAAATGGATGAATTTCCCGACAGCGTATCAGGCACAACCCCCCAAGCGGAATACGCAATGCTCCTTTCATCGTCGCTCCAATATTTTTTCACGGAAGCGGAAAGGGTCGTGAAAGCGCCCGATGTATCGCCCGTCGGCAATTTGAGCGTGCGGCCATCATAATCGAGCCCAATCTGTCCAAGATAGGGATTGTTTGCATAGAAATCAGGGCTTGTGATGTCCGTTCCATTCACTGACCAGTTGGTCTGTGTATTTGTGTCGGTGCCGAGGAGATAATACGGGACAAAATCGAGATAATAGGAGGCTTGATTGTTTGTGAGAGCTTCGTACGCATCGGAACTTTCGATGCTTTGATAGGAGAATTTTTGGTTCGGGTCTTCAGTAGTATAGACTTTCGGCCAACTTAGGCTCGTATCCCCGGACTTGATGAATACGGCGGGATGGACAACGGTTGCCAGGCGCGTACCGGTGGCAGGCTGAAGGCTGTTTTTTGAAGTCGCCGTGACGGAAATATTTTCAATTTCCCGCTCTTCCTTGGTGATGGGAAAAAAGATGGTCGTGTTGCTCCATCCGTCAAGCAATTGCGAGGCATTTGCCGGCGGATAAGCCGGAGTGCCGTCGACGGTCCAAGAAAAAGTGCTGTCACTGGATTTATAATTGCTTCCGGAAACTTTGGCCGCAAGCATTTGGCCTTTCACGACCGGGCAAAGCGATTTGTATAAACCATCGTTGCAGATTTCTTCTCCGACCACCGCTTTTCCGTTTTGAATATCGACTTTGTGAAGCGTTATTTTGACTCCCTTCGTGTTCACGGGTATGATCACGCTGGAGCGTCCTCGGCCCGCTGTCAGATCGGCGGCGCGGCTTGCGGTGAGCGTAACTTTGAAATAGTTTATATCTGCATTTCCCGAAAGAGCGCTCTTTTTCGGAGTGAAGCTGAGCTGGGATATGCCCATGCCGGTCGGAGGAGAAGTTGTATTGAAGTTGCTGTCAATATCGAGCGGGCTTCCCCAATTGTTTGTTTGCGGGTCACCTTTTTGGATTTGCCAGGTATAATAGAGGCTGTTTGGATTGTCATTTGTATTGTCGATCGATGAAGTGACCGTGATTTGGTCCGCGTCACTGATAGTTCCGTCGCTTGCAATATTTTCTTTGTTCTCTGCGCTTGGGTCGGCCAAGGGATTGTTCGGTGAAAAGGAAAGAGAAAGCTTCAGTTTGTCGTCTCCTTGCTCATTCGGCGCTTCGGTCGCGAGAAACCCAAAGCCATGATCGCTTGATGAATCACACTCATCCTTGTCCATCAAGCCTGTCTTTGTTGAGTCGCAGACATCCAAATATCCCCACATGATTTTATAATATGCGCTTTGTTCGTCGACGGGAATCATTGAAGTTCCCTCCACGACCACACCCACCCGGTCGCCGGGCTGATAGCTCCAAGTGAAGCTCTGCTGGTTGAGTCCGATGACGTCTCCTTCGTCCCGAGTGCCGTCGCCGTCGGTATCAGGATCGGTCGGGTCGGTCTTCCAATATTCTTCTTCTCCGGTCGGAAATTTGCCAGAGCCGCTTGTGTACCCCGGGGCGTCTTTCCATTCATGGACGCAATCGGTCGTGGAATCTTTTCCCGATTCATCTTCGTAGAAATTATTTGTGCTGCCGGAATAGCCCCGAAATCCCAGATCCGGATTGTTGGTGCCGAAATTATGCGCGTAGCAACGGGAAACCTGGCTGACCGGCTCGTTTCCCGAAGGGTCTCGATGAAGGCTGTCCCAGTCGTCTTCGCAGGAATCAAATTCGTCTTCCAGGCAATGAGAGATCAAATTGGAATTGGTCGCTTCGAGGCTGTCATAGTCAAAGCAGCTTTCATAGGTGCTGTCGTATGAAGACGGGCAGTGCTCCACGTTTGCATCGTAGGGCAAGTAGCCCGGATCAGCCGGATCGGGATATTGGATGGAATAGCAGCATTGGTTGTCGCTCGAGAGCGTCGAAGTGAATGAAAGAGATGATTGGCAGGCTGTGCAATAGTCGCCGGATTGATCCGACTTCAGTGTGAAATATTGATTGAAGGCGCTTTTGTCCGTGTTGAGGTTGCAGTCGGAAAGAGTATGTTTTCCTTTGGTGGCGCAATATTCTCCGGCGTTATCGTAGGGTTCAATATTGTCATTTCCTTCAGCAAGGCCGCCGACACCGTCCGCTCCTCCCATCGGTGCGGCCACTTCGTCTTCGTCATAGCTGTTGGCGTCGACGGCCGGCCAGCCGTCGTTTTCTGGATCATTTCCCGGGTCGGCATAAGTCTGACCGTCGAGGTTCGGATCATAGTCCCCTCGAGACATGATTCCAGACGCCTCTCTTTTTCCGTCAGCGATGCTGTTGGTTGCTGTTTGAATCTTTCCGTCCAGAGTATGGATGATATACCAAGTATAATAGAGATTTTGCGGGTCGTTCTTGAAAAATTCCGGTATGGCATGGGCGGTCACTTTTTCGCCCGGTTTTGGATTGGTGTTGTCAAAAAATATTTCCGCGCGGGGAGCCGATTCTTTGCGTTCGGCGGTGCGCCAGATGTCATTGTTGATCCCGTAGCGGTTTTCCAGCTGGCTCGTTATCGATGAAATTCCGCCAGTATTTGCTTCCTGAAGAATCTCGTTCACGTCGATCTCTGTCTCATAGGGGCCGACATTGAAAGTGTATGCAAATGTTGAGAAAGGCGAAAAAAAACTCAAGGCAAAGATCAGAAAGAGAATTATTTTTTTGTTTTTTTTCATATGGTTATCTGGCTATTTGATGGACCAATATTATTATCATTATATCCAAACTGACTGAAATTATCCACAGAGAAAAAGCGGAATATGCGATGGAACGGCTCCGGCGGACAATGAATCCCGCGGCGAGCGCTGACAGCAGAACAAGCAAGATGGCGATCCAGCTGGACCGAAAAAAAAGCAAAGCCTGCAAGAGAGCGGCGAGGGGCAAAGAATATATGCCGAATCGCCTTTCCAAGCCCATCTGCAAAAAACCGCGAAAGAAAAATTCCCAAAAAAAGTGGAGCGGCAGGGCGATAAAGATCTCAAAAAGAAGAAAAATGGTGAAGCGGCTGATGATGAAGGGAGAGATGGAAAGTTGGCCGGCGTATTTCGAGTGAAAAACCAGGAGGTAGTTGAGAAAAATAAATAAAATTATAGTTATTGCAGAAAAGAAGAAGCCCCTCTGCGCCAATCCGCGCGAAAGGCCAAAATTTGCGAGCGGTTCCCGAAGGATGAATATGATAATCAGGACAGGAAAGACGACAAAAAGAAAAAAAGAAAGCCAAAAGGTTTCACCGTAGGCGGTTTGAGGGAAAAGAAGATTCACCGCAATAGCCAAGATTGCCGTGAAGCCGATCAAGAGGTCACGGCGGCTGAATTTCTTGTTCCTTTTTGCTTCGATGAATTTCAATCCCATAATAATTTTCTTAGGCCGATTGTCGCTGTCTGTCAGTATACTTGTCAGCGGCTTCGGAATCAGCAGTTTGCTCTGTTTGCGCTCCTGCTCTGTACGCCCGGTCATATAGGACGCAGAGATAGAGAATAAAAACATATACGACCGTCCAGGGAAGCCAACTGATTCCTGGGAGCGCTTCGGCGATGAATTCCATAGCGATGCCGATCAAATATTTGGCCATTCCCCGGTTCTTGATGCTCCCGCCGACCAGAACCAGAATCGTGACGACCAAAATCAGAAAAAACATATCTCCCACGAACGAAATGATGATTCCCACTGCTGCTCCTGCCGTTCCAAGCACGGGAACCGCGCCCAATGCGGCAAAAGCGATATCGAAAATATCTTTCAAGAGTCCAAACGAAGCCAGAAGAATGAAAAGCCAGTCGACAGAAATATCAATTTTTTTGAAAAGATTGCCAGCCAATTGTGAAATCGCTTTCTTCTTTCCAGCAGCCAGCCCGGCGGCGAGTTTCGGAGCCTTTTTTTGGAGATGGGAAAGCTGACGTCCCAGTTGTTTTCTTTGTTGAAATTTTTCTTTGTCTGACAAAGCTAAATGTTTTGGTGTCGAGCCGTATTGCCGCTTAGCGAGACTTTCTCCAAAGGCGTATCGAGTGTCCGCTCTCCGAAGCCTTTCAGCAGCAGACAAGTCCCGAACAGCCCTTTCTCGATTGCTTATGGTCGCTGGATTGTAATTCTGGGACGGCATGATTTTATAATTTCTAATATCCAATTCCCAATATCCAATAAAATATCAAATGCCAAAAATTTGGATTTTGGATTTTGAGCTTGATTTGACATTTGAGCTTTGTTATTTGGATTTTTATTAGAAATTAGAAATTAGGATTTAGAAATTTTTTCTATTCCCCTTTTTCTTTCCTCTCCAAGAGTTGCGCCGGGTTGGAGGTGACGAGCTGGTCTTCCGAGCGCGAAGCGACGACCTGGATTCCGACGTGCTTTGTGCCGGCGAAAAATATTCCTTCCCCGACGTTTGATTCCAGAAGCATGAACCTTTCCTGGTCAGTGAGATAGAATGTATCCCCGATCACATCGATCGCGGCCGGCGATTGTTTGAGAAGCAGCTGGATCGACGAGTTGGTGACGATTGGTTTGCCGTATTTTGAGGCGAGGAAGTCACCGATGTCCTGCGTGATGGTTGTGAGGCCGGCAAAATATTTGCGGCAGCGCTTGGCGATTCCGAACATGAATGATCCGGCGTCTTCGTATTGCATCATCACCCAGGCTTCATCGACTATGATCAGGCGTTTTTTGAGATTCGAACGGATTTCATTCCAGATGAAGTGCAAAACAATATACATCGCGATCGGGCGCAAAGAATCATCCATATCGCGAAGATTGAAGACGACCATCTGGCTTCCGAGATTGACGTTTGATCGATTGTTGATGAATCCGGAAAATATTCCCGTCGTATATTTTTCGAGGCGCGTGGCAAGATCTTCTGCGCCCTCCATACTGCGCAAAACTTCATAAAGGTCGGACATCGTCGGAAATTGGTCGCGGGTGAATGCGCGCAGATTGCTTTCCGGAGTAATGTCCTTCATGGCGTATGTTTCGGTGATGGCGCGATCAACGATCGAATCTTCTTCGGGCGTTATGTTCCCGAGCATGATATGAAGCAGGCCGATCAGGCTTGCGATGTTGTTGCGCAGGACATCGCGGGGATCTTCATCTTCCGGAATCCTTGGAAGGTCAAAGGGGTTCAGATGGTAGTCTGAATTCAAGGAAATATTGATGAAGCTTCCGCCGACAGCTTCGCACAGATATTGATATTCATTTTCCGGATCGATGACGATGACTTCCGTCCCGAGCATCAGTGAGCGCAGAATCTCCAATTTCACAGCATAGCTCTTCCCGGCGCCCGACTTCGCAAAAATCAGCATATTGGCGTTTTCCATCTGGAAGCGGTCAAAAAGGATGAGGCTGTTGTTGTGCAAGTTCACTCCAAAGAGCACGCCGGTGTTTGAAGAAAGGTCAGAAGAAACAAAAGGGAAGGTGGTTGCGAGCGGCGAACTATTCATATTGTTCGAGACGGAAAGTTCGTCGTTGGCAAGCGGCAAAGTCGAGCAAAATCCCTGTTCAGCGCGAAAAATGGCCTCTTTGAGATACACCATCCGCGATTCGAGGAGCGATTCGATGAAAAGCGCCGATTTGTCGATTTCCTCCTTTGTTTTGCCATAAATTGTTATATACAAGCCGAAATGGAAGAAGCGCTCCGTTCCCTGCTGGAGGCTGTCACGCAATTCCTCAATGTTTTGAAGGGCGGATTCAAGGACGGGATCGCGCACCTTGCCGGCTTCCTGCTCGAGATGAATCTGCGATTCAACTTGCGTCACCGAGCGTCGCAAACTTTTCATGATCACGGTTGTTTCAATCGGATGGATGAACATGGCGATGTCCATCGGCTGGTCCAGATTGATGATCGGAGAAAACCAGCCCGCCTGAAGAAACTTGGGATAAGTGGTCGTGAAGATTGTTTTGGCAAACGTATCGCCGATTTGGATGAAAGAAGTCGTCACCTGGAGGGCGGCGGGCGCGATAAGGTCGATCACGGAAGCCAAGCCCTCGTGGTAGGCTTTTTCGATATCCGCGTCGGATTGGTTGAATTGCGCGGGGCTGGGTTGTTTTTTGTTTAGTCCGAACATAATTTTTTCAAATCCAAATTTCAAAATCCAAATGACAAATCAAATCCAAAGCTCAAATGACAAAGAATATTGTTTGGATTTTGGATTTTGAGCTTGATTTGACATTTGAGCTTTGACATTTGAAATTATACACGATTAATATCCAAATCTTCCGTGTTTCCCACCTGCGTATTTTCCATCACTCCGGGATTGTATGCGTTGTAATAGAGCTCGATCAGCTCTTCGGTTGAAAGCGGCGCCATGCGGATTCCGGTTCCAGCGAGTCCGGCCATCACGTGGTCCACTCTTTGGAAAAGCTGGCTCTTATAATTTTCGAACTCCATCTTTTTTTCAAGCATGATCTGGCGAGGGTTGATGGCGGTCCGTATGCGGTCGATGAAGCCTTCCTTCTTGGCCTCGGTGAGAGCGAATGGTATGATGATGAAAAATGATTTTGCCATGATGTTCGAGGCATCCACCATATTCTTCACGAAATCGCGGTATTCGGCGATCTGGAACCGCAGAAGTTCGTTCGGCTGTTCCTTTTCTTTGATGGAGAGCATCGCGAGATACGGATTGATGTCCAATTTTCGCGAGCTTATCACCACTTGGATCGGGAAATCCAGCGAGTTCAGAAAATTTTGATAGTTTGCCACGATCGCTTCCTGCTCCTGCGTAGACTTGAGGTCGAAATTGATCGAGGAAACCATCAAAACCGCCCGGAGAGTGCCATTTTTGAGGACGACGACTCCGTCTTTGATTTCCGCGACATCAACAAAAGCCTGAGCGGCTTTTCCCATCGCGGCTTGTTTGGTCAATTTATTGGAGTGAAGAGTTTCCATGGAAATTTTAAATTTCAAATTCTAAATTTTAAATCAATTTTAAATTATTTAATGACAGAATTTTAAAACATTTGAAATTTAGTCATTTAGGATTCATTTCAAATTTAAAATTGAAAATTTGAAATTAGCGCTTAGTGTCCAGTTCCCAGGCGATTCGTTTCAACTGTCCCCTTTCCGGCAAGTGTTTTTGGGCAAAGGCCGTCGGAGCGTTTTTTGTCTGAGCAAGCGAAGCTTTTTTCATATTGAGATTTCCCTGCGAGTAAACTCTTTTCCAGATATAACTTTTGGGTTTCAGAAAAAATTGAAGAGTAAAGCTGAGGAAGGTGATCATCGGGACTCCTTGCGGCCTCCAAAAGGCGAAGGCGCCGAAGATCAAAGCAATGAAAAAGCTGACCGCAAAAAAAAGCTGTTGGTCAAAGAGCGTATAAGCGACAACCATGAGTGCCACCCCCCCGCCCATCCACAAAAGTTGCTTTCCAGTGAGCCCGAAAGCGATCTTGTCCTCGACATCGATAAATTGTGGAACGCCTGCGTGCATAGTGTTTAACTCAAAACTTAAAACGCAAATCTCAAAACTTTTTTCTTGTCATTCCGACCGGAGTGAAACGGAGTGGAGGAATCTGCGTGCGTCGGCAGTGGCTGGCTATTTGCTAAGGCATGCAGATCCCTCGGCTTCGCTCGGGATGACAGGTGTTATTCTTCCGGGCTGCTCAAATCAACTACGTTCCCGTCTATCCTCGGTTCAATTATTCTCGGCTCGAACGGGTTTATGATTCTGTGCTGCGGTCGAGGTATCGATGCCGGTTGAGGAGGCGTATTTGTCTGCCGGGGAAGCATCGGTTGTTGGATATTCGGTCGAGGCGGGGCAAGTGGCGCAACACGTGGTTCATTATGTTCGGTGATACTCTGGATTTTTATCGACGGAATATCTTGCGTTTCAGGAGCAGCGAAAAACTTGTCGATGGCCGGGTTTGCCGCTGGTTGCGGTTTGGGAGCAGATTGGAGAGAACTTGTCTGTCGAGGAGGCAGGGCCGGAGTTGGCTGTTGAGCGGCAACTTGTGGAATTGATTTTTGTATTTGCGGAGTTCGGGGATAAGGCTTGATGAATGATTCTTGCTCGCTCGCCGTAGTTTTTCCGAAGGAGGACTGAGGAGTTGGCTGCGACTTCGCAATAGTTGTCGGTTTTTGGCTGCCGATCACCGTTTGTTGTTCCCTGTTCGTTGATCGTTGCTCACTAACCATTTCATCAAAAATAATTTCTTCGTTTTCCTCGTCGACCGGCAGCGGAGCATTTTCGTCGAATGACTTCAATATTATACCCAATTTTTCGCGATCTGGCGAGCTCAACTCCCGCGCGTTTTCGCTGTGAAACAGATATTGCGTGCGGTCCATCTGCGGATGGCGTTCCTGTCCGACATGGAGGATATAATCGTGGATCCAATTTTTGATTGTCGGATCCAAAAGTTCGTCGGAATTTTTGAGCTCGACGTATCCCGCCGTGATTTCAGTGTCAGCTATCTTCGGATGGTTCGTGACAATTTCCCGCACCGTCATTTTGGGGAGGCGCGCGACATATTCCTCCCACGGATCCCAATCGATGATTTCCTGCTTAATATACCGCGTGATCTCTTGCGCCGTGAGCAAACTCACGCCCATCCTTTTCTCAATTTCCGCCGCAAAATCCTCAAGCCGGATTTCCCCGAAATAGTACTCGCGAATCAGCCGCGTGATATTCGCCAGGCGCAACAATTCAAATTGGTATTTTTGTCCGATGAGCTGGATTTTTTGGGAAGTTTTAATTGAGGCTAGTTTATCTCTTGTTCTTTCGGGTAAGGATAAAAACTTAGTGTGTCTTTGAATGATCATTTTTTCCGTTTCTTCATCGGGAGACTGTGTTGACGAAACCATCATCGGGGTTGTTGTCCGATTAATTTGATTTTCTTTATTGAGTTGTGTGAAGGTAATTTTTTGCATTGGACTTAAACCCAACCCCTTGCGGTAAAGTCAGCAAGATCTCTGCTGTTGAGTTTTTTAGCTAAATCATTTTTGATTCCAGCGTGTGTTGCTGTTAGATTTGTGTTTGCCCAGTTAACAAATTCCGGTTTAAAATTTCCAGCTGCATCTCGAAATGCGTTAAGATTTTGGTCTCCGAGTTCGGCCGGTTTTACAGAATTTAAGTGTGTATTATAAATTGCTTGCGCAGCTGCACCAGCTGCACCGGTTCTTGTGATTTCTTCATCAATAACAGCATGAATATTTTTCTTTTTTGCGTCTCTCATATAAGCATTTTGAAGTGCAGGTGATGATGCTAATGCATCCAAGCCTGCTTTGTACTGACCCCCATTTTCCAGCTTACCAGCCTTAGCCAATTCTCTTGCGGCCACCATTTTATCAATACTGCCTCCTGTCGCAAGTTGTTTGCGAAGCTCAATCTCATCGTCAAGAATTCCTTCATCTTTCCATTTCTTTGTCTTCTCAGCCATTTTCTTCAATGTAAATTTGTCTTTTGCCCCTTTTACTCCAAATCTTTCTGCCATTGCAGCCTCCCTCTCTTCCTGGGCATTTTTTCTTCCATCTTTAGTAAGATACTTGCCAAATCGACTTGCGCCAATCCGCTGTTGGATACCGCCGGTAACTCCAGTTGTTCGTGCTCCCCAAGCTGTAGCTCGATAAGGTGCCATCGCCGCGCCTTTCCCTGCCCATTTCATAAGCTTGTTCGCGTTTCCCACAATCGCCCCGCCAGCCGCCCCGCCGAACTTTTTGGCCATGAAAATGGAGGCATAGAGAAATATGATAGTAGCGGCGTAGTGAATAATATTATTGGTCAATGCTGTAAAGTTTGTCGTTTGGTTTCCGTTTGTCGCTTGTGTTATTGAGGGTAGCGAACCAGAAAGTTGTGTTGCTAAAAGAAGAAAGAAGGCGGCCGCTGGACCATAATAAGAATATTCAAAAAGAGATGACCACCACTGTGAAGACATTTTTGAAAAGTCTGGGACAATCGCCGCAAAAAAAGCGAATGGCGAAACAATGATGAGAAGCATTATTGCTACGATGCGAACAAGAAGAAACAATGCAGTGACAAGCAATGAGACCATGAATATAAAAAGAAAGACCACGGCAAATAAGTAGGAAACAAAAATTTGTGCGGATGTGTTGCTTTGATTTCCAAAATATTCTGGGATGTTGCTATAGATTGCATTTGATATTTCTGTTGCTTTTGTAATCATCGCTGAGCCGGAACCGCCAGGAGAGTTGCTTAACTGGCTCAAGAAAAAATTCATCAAAAGTTGGGAGCCGTCAAAAATAAAAACAGCGATTGGTTTTGAAAAATTGATGAGAAGAGCCATTATGATCAGGGTGAGGAGAGTTTTTTTGGCATGATATTTGTCAATTTTGAGGATGGTGCAAAGGGCGATAAAAAGAAGAACGAGAAGAAAAAACAAATTACAAACATCGCGGACAACAATCCAGCCCTGATTTACCATTGGGCTGTTCACGAAACCATTATATAAGGCAGGATTAAGCGTAAAATCAAGCAACTGCGCAGACCAGCCCACGAATATCTTTAAAAAATAAGTAATTCCAAATAATAGTCCTATAATGGGCGCGAGTATGCCTTCTATGGCTTTATCCGTGACAGTTTGTTCTGCAGATGCGGCGGGAAGCAGTACGGATGCGTTTTGTTTTTGATTGTCTGTTGCCGTCGGAATATTTTGACCGTTTTTCCAGTAATTAAGCATGTCCTGATCGGACATTGTCCCTGTTCTGCCGCCTATCAAATTTGACAACCATGCTACCAAGCCGTGGCCCGTTGGTGTAAACTGGTTTGCATATTGAATGCCCGCCTGGTTTATTTGATCCTGATTGTATCCCCCATAGTATTTGAGAACAGCACCCCATTCAGACGGGCTCGTCGGCATTGTCCCGCTTGCTATCATCGCTTTCATCTGATCATTATATTTTTCATATCCTTTGGGAATATTTGTCCCGCTATTTATCATTTGCTGAAAATCAGATGGTAGAGACGCTCCCGGTGCTGGAAGTGTCGCTGCAAAAGAAATCTTCGCGGAAACTCCCAAAACCAAAACAGCGAGGAAAACAAAAAAAACCGCCCGGCGGGATTTGAGGGATGCGAAAAGGTTATTGAAAAAGATTATTTTTTTTGTTTGTTTTAGGAGAAAATTCATTTCTTGAAATCCAAATGACAAAGCTCAAATGACAAATCAAATCCAAAGCTCAAAATCAAAATTGTTATTTTTTATTTCTTAATATCGCCGAAAATATCAACAGCAATTCGTGACATTCTTTGTATAACTTTCGGCAATCCTCTTTTCCTTCCGAATTGGCGTGGGCAATCATTCGAAGCCAATGCAGTGTTTCTTTTGATTCTTTTTTACAAATGGCGATCTTATGTTGAAAATCCTTTTTCGATTCTGCGCAATCTGCTTCCATATAATTTGCCCCCATACTTGTTCCGGAACGAACTATTTGTGATATCAGAGGCCTGTTGACTTCATTTTTTGGTAATATTTTTGCAAAATCAATTATGTTTTCTCCGAATTTTGATCCCCTTTCTCCGAGATCATAAATTTTTTTGGAGTTTGGATTTGATTTGACATTTGGATTTTGACATTCTGATTTGCGCGCTTAGCGCCCGAAGAACATGTTTGGCGACGCCATCGTGCGGACGCCGTTTTGGATGAGCATCTGGGACTGCTGCTGGAATTGCTGGCTCATGGCGGCGGAGCTGCCGCCGGAATTCGATCCATTGATTATATTCGTCGCGCCCTGCTGAATATATTGCGAAATCATCTGGTTCACCATCGACGTCACGACTTGGGGAATGGTTTGGGCGAAGGAAAGCATCCGCATCGGCATCATATTGATTTCGTTGATCATGCTTCCAATTTGCGAGCCGGTAGTGACGATATTTTGGCCCTTGTAGTCCGACGCAGCCGGAACGGAAATCGCCCGTCCGTTCGAGGCGATGGCTTGTTTGTCGCCGGGGGCGGTGAGCTGTCTTCCGTTGCTGGCGGTCTTTTCTTTTCCTTTCACGCCTTGCCCGGCGACTCCCTCTGCTTGGCTCGCCGCGGCTTGCTGGTCATAGGCGGCTTGCTTGAAGCTCACTCCGCGCAAATACGTGAACGCCAGATCGTTCTGGGGCTGGGCGGCGGCTTGCCAGGCGACCCAAGGGTTGATCGCTTTCCCTGCCTGGAAGATCAAACTCGCATCGCCGTTTGCGACATAGTTTTGAAGATTCGGGCGCATTCCCCAATAGTCGGTATTGACCGCCATTTGGGCCGGCATGATCACTCTTTGCTGCATGCCGCTCGCGGCGCCTGAACTCAAACCGCGGAAAAAGTCAGTCGTCACTTGATCCGAATATCTCATCGCCGAGCTATAGATGAACATTTTCCAATCGCTGATGATCATTCCGGTGACTCCCGGAGTGGAGCTATTGTTGGTTCCGAGCAGAGCAAAAAGCTTCGCCTGAAGGATGCGAATGGCGGCGATTTTCAAATTGGCGACCACGGTGTCATACATGCTTTTCGTCATTTGTTCGATGGCCCGATTCACTGCAAAACTCATCTCCGTTGCCCCCCAAAAATCAGCGTGCACCGAAGGCGCGAAAATCATATTCAAAACTGCGAAAAGGAGAAAGGCCAGCAAAATTTTTTGTATTTTTTTCTTCATTTTTTTATGACGGGAAATTTATGGCGTCGATTCCGTAGCTCGCCAATATTTGCGTGAGCTGAGTTTGGAGGTCCATCGATTTTTGGGCGACGGCTTGAAGGCTCGAAACGGCAGCCAGTCCCTTCATCGGGTCGGAGGAGTTGGGCATAACCGTGTTTTTGAGGCTAAGAGTATACATCGCGAGCTGGAGCATTGATTTGTCGATGTCTTTCAAGACGTAGGGCACCGCCACTTTTTTCAGCTGGTCGATCCCAGCCTGGGCTTTTGCGGCATAGCTGTCCAGTTTGGTCGCGTCGCCTGTTGAAAGCGCTGAAACGAAATTCGTGCCGGCTGCATCCAGTTGAGACTGCAGGTTTTTCGGCTGATCGACCGGGAACGGAGAATTCGAAGCCATGATAAAAGCGATTTGAGCGAGGTATGTCTCGATCTCGGCTTTTTGTTTGGTTTTGATCTCATCATCCGACAATTTTTTACCCGAGACTTCTGGCAGGATATTGAGATCGCTGTCTTTGATTTCAGGCATATTTTTTGTTATATCCGCTGCCTGGAGAGCGCCTTCAGTCATTTGGGATATATCGTTTGCAGAAAATGTCGGATTGTCGGCGAAGCTTGTGTCAGTTGTCGCTTTGTCTTTCGTCAGCTGAAGCAGCTGGCCGACCATTTCGTTGGTGAGGTTGGGGTTGTTCGGATCGGAACTCAAGTCTGTTATTGCGTCGGTTCCGAGAATATCCCTTTGCCCGTCGGCCGGCTGTGCCGGCAAATCGGA
>DATGZC010000098.1:0-2840 GCA_035297345.1 Bathyarchaeia archaeon | reverse complement strand
AAACAATGGCGTCCAAATCGGCTGAATTTTTGTTGAACCATTTCAGGCCTTTTATAAGGTCAAAAACGGCTTGTTTCCCTTCGACGCGCGAATCATAGAATTTTATCTTATAGCCGTAATTTCCGACGTTTGAGACAAAATCTCCAATGGCCGCGCCCTGATGCGAGGTGATAAGTCCTATGTTGTGGATATATTTCGACAGCCGCTTTTTTCGCTCCGGCAGGAATATTCCTTCGCTCTCCAATTTCCTTTTCAGTTCCTCGTAAGCCTTTTTGAGCAAGCCTTCGCCGACCAGTTCAATCAATTTTGTTTGAAAAGTCAATCGCCCGCTGGGTTTGTAAATGTTCGGATAGCCCCAAATCACCACTTCCATCCCCTCTTGGAGTTCGACTCCGCTCGTTTCATAGTCATTTCTCCACACGAAACAATTCATCATGCTTTCTCCTTCTTTGTCCTTCACGCAGAAAAAAATATAGTTCCCTCGGACATCCACGCTTGTCACCTCCCCTTTGAGACGCGCCTCCGACTCAAATAATTTTTGGTTGAGGAAGTCAAGATATTCCCCGACTTCAAAGATCCTAAGGTTTGACCTTGAGGAATTCTGAGAGCTCTGCTCGAAGAAGGGAAAGGTCGAACCTTTATTATCCGATAAACCGCACACGATCGCCAGAATTTCCTCGCCGTATTTTGCATATTTCTTTTCTTTGATGCCCTTGATTTCGAGCAGGTCGGCCTTGTTTTGCGGACGCTTGGCGGCAATTTCTTCAATTGCCTGATTTGCAATCACTCGAAAAAGCTCGACATTTTCCCGTCGAGCTGTTTTTGCGCGCCAATCTTTCAGTTTTTGAAGCAGATCTTTTTCCACCGGATGAAAATTTAGTACGAACAGCATGGATTGCGGCTTTCGTCCGGATCCATACAGCAGTCCTCGTCCATATGATGTCCTTTGTTTGGGCTGTTGCGCGGATGGTCGTGTTTCGCGGCGCAGATTATCTTTCCCCCGGACACTTTTCCTCCGGAAAGATGGCAAGATTTGAATGACGGCCTTGACCTAGCAACGGCTCTGGGCAGGGCCAACGGCCTCGATATGGGGATATTCTTGAAAGAAGCGACGACTTGCTTGTATTCCGGGAATTTTTCGTTCACATCCTGTTCCGGGTTGACGGGCGCTTCGGCTTCTTCTCTGGCAACAGGAACTATGTCATAAAGATAATCATCTTTTTTGATGCTGAAAAAATATGCCGGTTCAAAACAGGCATTGCCTTTCCGAACGCTCGCTTTTTGAAATACGATGTTCTCTTCTCCGAGTATCATTTCATCCGAGAGAGGGCAGCTGCTTGTGTCTTCCGGAGCATTGTCTCTTTTCACGACGTCATTCGTATTTTCCAGACTGTCGGCTTTTTTGGTCGGGTACACCGCCACGTCAAAGCCGATATAGGGATCATTCTCCCCGCTCTCTTCTTTGCGAAATTTGTAAACCACATCGTAGCGGGAACTTTTCGCACCCGCCGTTTTGAAGATCATATTTGTCCAGTTGTCCGGATGCTTTATCTCGAATCCGTACCATTGGTTGCGATAGGTGTCCCACCCGGTGATATCGACCACCGGTTCTGAGATCGTTTCCCCGACAAATTGCTTGGCGATTTCAAGCGACTGTGTAGAGTTCTCAATGTTGCCCATATACTTCAATTTTCCTCCGCCAACTATACCTTCCCCGGATTGGAAATAGATAATGGGCAGGCCGATGATAAAGAAGGCAAACAAGATCAAAGACCACTCAACCGTGTGCAGCATTGGTTCATTTTTCCTGACAAAGGGGTGTTTGATGAAATCAGCCCATGTGATTGTTTTTTTTGTTTTCGATTTGTGTTTTCTCATGCCATTATTATATCAGATAAAATATCATGGAATATATTGTTCGTTGATGTTCTTGATTTGGTTGCTGCCGATTTCAATGCTGTACGGAACGTCCTGCAAGCTTGCCAGATCAAAATCACTGCTCGTCCAAATTTGCTTGAATTGGGAAAAGTTCAATTTCTCGGCCTGAATTTGTCCGGTTTTTCTCATACTATAGGTTTGCATAGTGATTGCGGCATCCGGGGACACTTCAAATGTCCGGATGAGCGGATTTTGATTTCGGATATAATAATCATCATAAACAATGCATTCGCCGGTTTTCGGACATCGCCCGTCCTCGCGCATGGCTTTTTCGGCCTCCGCCCCGGTGAGCCATTGGATATAGTCTATGTCTAAATAATTTTTGCCGCTCTTCGCGTAAACTTTTTTGATATAGCCCATCGCTTTTTCAGTCGTTTGCGGAGGCAAAAAACCATCTCCGTTCGCTTGGACATTCCCGTTTTCGTCGACATAATCGAAATCCTGAACTTCCTGCATCTGCTCGACCGCCGAATCCACCTGATGGCTAAGCTGGTCTGCCTTGTTTCTCGCGTTTTCCGATGTTTTTTGCCAATTTTCAATTTCCGGTTTTACGGAATGATCAAACTCTTTTTTCACTTTCCATATCCCCCAAGCAGAAAAACCCACGACAACCAAGCCGATCACAAGGAATATTCCAAGACATCCGACCAATAACCAAATGGCGGTATTACTTTTTTTCGGCTGGACGGTCAGGGGCGCTGCCGCCGGCGCCGTCTCGGCTATTTTTTGATCGCTTGATGATTGTGTTTTTTGTTCTGTTGGCATTGTATTTTTTTATTGCATTATATATTTGATTATAGCACGAAAAGCAATCAAGTATGAAATTGCCGCTCCAAAAATAAAGGCGCACCGCAGATTTTCTTGCGATACGCCTTGGAAAGACGAGCTTATTTGAAAGGAAT
>DATGZC010000097.1:0-6893 GCA_035297345.1 Bathyarchaeia archaeon | reverse complement strand
ACTTGTGTATCGGCGAGGCGACGGTGATTGGAGTCTCCGTGTGTTTCCAAACAAATATCCGGCCTTCTCGCGCGGAAAAGCGACGCGGCACTTCGATCAGGGGCCGTACTTCGGGATGGACGGGGTCGGATATCACGAAGTGATCGTCAGCCGCGATCATCATCGCCAAATCGCGCTTCTTGATCCAGTCGAAGTGGCGGAGATCATCGATTGCTATCAGAGTCGCTATATCGATCTCATGAGCAAGAAGTCGGTGAGCTATATCGAAATTTTTCACAATCACGGCATGGAGGCGGGCGCGTCCATCGAGCATCCCCATTCTCAACTGATGGCCATTCCGGTCATCTCGCCGGGGATCAAACTGGAGCTCGACGGAGCAGAAGTCTACCACAAAACCAATCGTAAATGCGTTTTTTGCTCAATGGTTGGCTGGGAGCTACAGGAAAAAAAGAGATTGGTTTTTGAAAACGACAATTTTTTGGCATATTGCCCGTATTCATCGCGCGCCGCTTTTGAAGTGTGGGTGTTGCCCAAATCGCACAAACCATATTTCGAACGGATCAACAATGAAGAAAAAATCGATCTGGGCGAGGCTTTGCAAAAATCGATCGGCGCCATCTCGAAAACTCTTGAAGACCCGGCTTACAATTTCTATATCCACACTTCCCCTTGCGACGGAAAGGACTATCCGCACTATCACTGGCATATCGAAATTCTGCCGCACACGGCGACTTGGGCCGGATTTGAACTTTCGACAGGGATCGAAATTTCGACGATCGAACCGGAAAGAGCAGCCGAGGAGCTAAGAAAAAATATTTAATAATTTCCAATTTCCAATACCAATTTCCGATAAAAATCCAAATACTCAATGTCCAATTTATAATTTTGACATTAGACATTTTGTTGGAAATTAGAAATTGAGAATTAGGAATTTGAAAAAATTGATGTTTCATATTGATTATTCCCAAATATTTCAAAATATTCCGCCACAGCTCGCGACATTTCTCATCGCGATGATTCCGATTTCGGAATTGCGAGCGGCGATACCGATTGGGATCAAAGTTTATCACCTCTCGATTTGGTCGGCCTGGTTCTGGTCGGTTTTAGGAAATTTGGTGCCAATGATCCTGATTGTGCTGATCCTTCAGCCGATTGCCGATATTTTGTCCCGGCATTTCAAGATATTTCACAAATTTTTCGATTGGCTTTTCGAGCATACGCGAAAACGCGGCGCGAAAAAATTTGAAAAATGGGGAGAGTTTGCGGTTTTTGTCTTGACTGCGATTCCGATCCCGATTCTCGGCGGCTGGTCGGGACCGCTCGCGGCATTTGTGTTCAATGTGAAATTGAAAAAATCGATTCCGCTCATTATTTTTGGATGTATGACAGCGGGAGTAATCGTGACACTGATAACTTTATATTTTTAAGGCTAAACCTTAAAAATAAGATTATGCAAAAAAAACTCGTTGTTGGAAATTTGAAGATGAATCAGATTTCGGTCGTTGAATTCGACCGCTATTTGGATATGCTTGAGAAAGAACTTGCGAGCAAGGATTTTGAAAAAACGGAAATCGTCATTTGTCCCCCGGTTGTATATCTCCAGAGATTGCTCGAAAGAAAATTGAAAAATGTGAAAGCCGGCGTGCAGGACATTTTTTGGGAATATCAGGGCGCCTATACTGGCGAAGTTTCCGCTGGGATGGTGAAAAGCCTCGGGGCGGCATATGCTCTGGTCGGGCACAGCGAACGGCGAAAATATTTCGGCGAAAACGAGGAGATCATCAACTTGAAACTCAAGGCGATTCTCAAGAACGGGCTCCATGCGGTTCTCTGCATCGGCGAAAGCGCGGAAGAACGAAAAAAAGGCCAAACGTCGCAAATACTAAAAAAACAATTGAGCGGATCCCTGGCTGGGATAGCGCCGGGAAAATTGGAATATATCAGTATCGCCTATGAACCAATCTGGGCGGTCGGAACAGACAATATCCCAACGTCGGACGAAATTTTGGAAGCGAAAATAATCATAAAAAAAATAATAGCCGAGATTTTTTCAATAAAAGGGGCGGAAAAAGTTCGGTTGCTCTATGGCGGTTCGGTGAAATCAAGCTGTGCAACCGGGGTTTGCCTCGACCCGGCGATGGACGGAGTGCTCGTCGGCCGCGAAAGCCTCCAGCCTTATGAGTTTTTGAAAATTTCAAAGATGATCGACGAGGGCTAGTATAAAATATTTTCTGACCCATACTTCATACCCTGATACATAATACATAAAGCACAAAACATGTTAGCAAGCGTAAAGGAAATATTGCAGGAGGCCAAGAAGAAAGGATACGCCGTCGGGGCGTTCAACGTTTTCAACATGGAGGAAACCCAGGCAGTCGTGCGAGCTGCAGTCAAGAAACATTCGCCGGTCATCATCCAGATAACAGAAAAGACGCTCAATTATGGCGGCGACGGCGTTGTATACGACGTTGTCAAGGCAGTGGTTGATCGGGAATCGGCGTCCATTCCTATCGGATTCCACCTCGATCACGGGCACAGTTTCGATTCTGTCGTTCGTGCATTGGATGTCGGATTGAATTCTGTGATGATCGATGCGGCCGAAATGAGCTTGAAGGAGAATATTGCCATCACAAAAAGAGTCGTTGACTATGCCCGTGCCTTGGGAGCGTCGGTCCAAGCGGAACTCGGAACAGTACCCTATCTTGGAGAAATGGATCAGAATCCGAATTGGGAAGACTTCATGACGAATCCGCTAGATGCCAAGTGGCTGGTGGAAGAAACGGGAATCGATGCATTGGCAGTTTCCATCGGAAATGCGCACGGATTTTTTCGGGAGAGGTCAGAGCCGGATTGGTCGCGGCTGGAAGAAATCAACAAAGTGATACCGGACACTTTTCTTGTGATTCACGGCGGAAGCGATTGGGTCAATCACAAGATCAAAGAAGCGGTGAGCCGGGGGGTGGTTTGCTTCAACGTTGACACGGATCTGAGAATCGCTTTCAATACGGTCTTGTGCCAATTCACCCACGACAAATGCACCATCCTGGATCCTCGCACCGTCATGGCGGATGCGCGTGAGGCAGTTCAGAACGTCGTTGAGAAAAAAATTGAAATGTTCCGCAATCCATAGTCTTTCTGAAATTGCAAACAAAAACAAAAATGCCGAAACAAATCAATCATCAAATTGTCAGGCGGCTGAAAAAAACCTCGCGCGTTCTCAGCGTGATCATTTCAATGGTCGGTTTTTTTGCGCTTGTCGGTTGGCAATTCAATATTCTTTTTCTCATGCGAGTCATTCCGAAATTGCCGATCATTGCGCCCAATACGGCGATGGCTTTCCTCCTGGGCGGAGCAATTCTGTTCCTTGCTGGGAATGGCAAGATCTCAAAAAATGCCGTTCTTCGCATTTTTTCATATTTCTCAATTATCGTGATCCTTCTTCTTGGATTGCTCACCTTACTCGAATATATATTCAAAGTGAGTTTCGGAATCGACGGCATGCTTTTTTCAAAGGTGCAGGGATTGGCGCCGGTAAGAATGTCTCCGCAGAGCGCTTTCAATTTTTTGATGACGGGAATATCGCTTCTTTTTATCTTCAATCAAGAGAAAAAAACGAGAATAAAGATCGGCCAGATCATTGTTTTGCTGACCGGAGCAGTATCCCTGCTATCGCTGTTCGGTTTCATCTACAGCATACCGAGTTTTTATACGATCGCGCCATATAAAGGAATGGCGGCTCACACGGCGGTGGCTTTTGTGATGATGTTTTTCGGAATTTTGCTGGCTTTTCCTGAACACGGTTTTGTCCGAATATTTTCCAGTCGCGGGCTTTCCGGACTGGCGGCCCGGCGTCTTTTCTTCACACTCATGGTGATCATTTTCGGCGAAGTCGCGATCGCAGGCGGTCGAGAGATCGGACTGTACAATTTTTCGTCAGAAGCCCTTTTCCATCTGGCCATAATAACCGGAGTATTTGTCTATCTTATTTTTTTCGCATTTCGATCTCTCGACGAATTGGGAAGAATGGAAACCAGTCTTGCAAAAACGAAGGAATTGGATCGTGCAAAGACAGAATTTGTCGGTATGGCGTCCCATCAATTGCGCACGCCGCTCACGGCCATTTCGTGGTATTCGGAAATGCTTCTCAGCAAGGATGCCGGCGAACTTAGCCTGAAGCAAGCGGATTATCTGAAAGAAATATATACTGGAAACCAGAGAATGATCGATCTTGTGGATGATCTGCTGAACACCTCAAGAATCGATATGGGAACGCTCAAGGCCAAGCCTGAATTGATCAGTTTAACTGAAGTGATGGATGGCATATTGGATGAGTTTTCCCATCAGATAAAGCAAAAAAACTTGAATCTGGAAAAAAAATTCAGCCGCAATCTTCCGCGCGTGTTGCTTGATCCGGAGCATCTGGGTATAATTTTCCAAAATATCATTTCCAACGCGGTGAAATATACTCAACCCCGAGGAAAGATTTTGGTCGAAATACGCAAAAAAAATTCTCACGTTTTGGTGAAAATCGCTGATAACGGCTGGGGCATCCCTCCGGGTCAGCAAAAAAAGATATTTACAAAACTCTTCCGGGCTGATAATGTTAGGAAAAGGGACGCTGAGGGAACAGGACTTGGCTTGTATATTGCTCGCGCACTAGTCAAAAAATCCGGCGGGGAAATAACATTCGAATCAAAAGAGGGGAAAGGATCTGCTTTTTATGTAACTTTTAAGGTTTAAATATGAAAAAAACCATTCTTATCGTGGAAGATGAATTGCCGATGCTCAAAGCCTTGTCGGACAAGTTTTTTCTCGAGGGATTTGATGTTCTGAATGCTCAAGACGGAGCAGGGGGGTTGAAATCGGCCATCGAAAAAAAGCCGGATCTCATCATTCTTGACATATTCATGCCGGTGATGGACGGGAAGGAAATGTTCAAAAAATTGCGGGCGGATGAATGGGGAAAGACTGTGCCGGTCATCATACTCACAAATCTCAATCCGGACGACAAGACTCTTGACGCATTGATGAAAAACGGGCCGTCTTACTATTTCATAAAATCGAAGTGGAAACTCGAAGAACTGGTCGCGAAGGTGAAAAAACAGCTGGAGAAATAGAGTTCAGAAGCACTATCTAGCCAATTTTTGATATATCTTCAGCGTTCCCAATGCGACAAGGCCGCCGGCGAGAGCCGTCACGAGTTGCGGCCATTGGAACATGAAGAGAAAGGGACTTGATATTTTCAGGAAATAAGTTGCAACGGCAAAAAGGAAGAAAAACTTTGCTGTCGAAGCCAAAACGATGCCCGCCAACGGGTATTTTTTTGTCGAGAAAAATGCGGCGATCAGTATGAAATTGGAAATTATGATCCAGGGAATCATGATTGCCATCGGAACCGGCAGAAGGCCGCGAAGGAGGGCGATTGATGAAGGCAGGATGGCGACAAAGGCCGCATTTACCACGCCGAACCGCCAGACGGCCAGAAAAATGACGGCGTTGACGATCGTTCCAGTGATCCATTGATTTTGCGGCGAATGAGCAAGGAGCGCCGGGAAGATCACGCTCGCAATCAATAAGCCGATGGTCCAGGCGAGATTGTTCACATCATAGGTTGCGATAGGGAAAGCCAATTTTGCTGTTTTTGAATATTTTTGATTCACAGTTTTGGTTTTTAAGTCTAAATGTCAAAGCTCAAATGTCAAATCAAATCCAAAATCCAAATGTCAAAACTTTTGGATTTAAGCGTTTATATTTTACAAGATTTCTTTATTCATCGCAATTATGCTAAAATATCATCATGTCCATCCAAAAAATTCTTCTCAAGTTTGAGCCAAAAGCGGAAAATTTGCTGGGTGCCTTGAAAGAAATACAAAAAGAAAACAAATATATAAGTGAAAAGGAATGCGAAGGGGTCGCTCGGTATTTTTCACTTTCTTTGACGAAGGTATTTTCAGCTGCCAGTTTTTTTGATCTTTTGAAAACGAGGAAAGAATCAAAGAAAATCATCAAGGTTTGTTCGGGCGGACCATGCCTTTCGGAAAAATCAGCAGAGATCGTGCGGGAGATCGAAAAATATCTTCGGATTGAACTGGAAAATGACGGGCACGCGAGCGTCAAATTGGAGCTTATGAGCTGCGTCGGATTGTGCGACCGGGGACCGGTGATGTCGGTCGACGATCAAGTTTTTGAAAAAGTGAGACCAGAGATGGTGGATGATATAATCCGGAATTATTTATAATGTTCTAATTTTTTAACATTGGGAAATCAAAGTATTATTTATAAATTATAAATTGGAAATTACAAATTTTATCGTCGATGCAAATAATAACTAAGAATTGGGAAAAAATTGATCCTCTGAATATAAACTCGTTTATCCGGCAAAGAGGCTATGAAGCTTTGCAAGAAGTTGTTCGCAAGGCCGCGCCGGAGGATGTTGTGGCCGAAATCAAAAAATCCGGTCTTCAGGGCCGGGGCGGCGCAGGTTTTTCGACAGGCGAAAAGTGGGAAACGGCCGGAAAAATTTCTTCTGACCAAAAATATTTCATCTGCAATCTTGATGAGTCCGAGCCGGGTACTTGGAAAGACCGGACGATAGCCCAGAGCAATCCGCACCAAATTCTTGAGGGGCTTTTGATCGGCGCGTATGCGATCGGAGCCAAGAAGGCTTTTGTTTATATAAACGGAAACTACAAAGAGCAGTCCGAAGTTCTGAAAATTGCCATCGAACAAGCGCGCGAGAAAGAATATGTCGGGCGCGGAATATTCGGTTCGGCGATCGACATCGACGTGAAAATTTTTTCGGGGGCGGGCGCCTATATCTGCGGCGAAGAAACGGCGCTCATTGAAAGCATTGAAGGAAAACGCGGCGAACCGAGGATCAAGCCGCCCTATCC
>DATGZC010000096.1:0-2722 GCA_035297345.1 Bathyarchaeia archaeon | reverse complement strand
CAGGGGATATTGCTGATGGCCGAAATTTTGCCGATCGCTTCGGGAATGCGGCTCCCAATTTTGATGTTGGTTTCCGCGCGGGCAATTTCAGCGCCGATCAATATTCACGGCGACCATCAGGATGTGATGTTTGTGAGAGATTCCGGCTGGATCCAGCTATTTTCCGAAAATGCGCAAGAAGTCTATGATAATACTCTGATCGCGCTCAAACTGGCTGAGAAGACGGGGCTGCCGGCGATGGCGATCATGGACGGTTTTCAAACTTCGCATAGCGTGGAAAATTTGAAAATTTTGGAAGATTCGGCAGCGAAAAATTTTGTCGGTGAATATTCGCCGAAGAATTTCTTGTTGGATTTGGAAAATCCGAAAACTTTCGGCCCGGTTTCACTTCCGAATTCCTATTTTGAATTCAAAAGGGCGCAGATCGAAGCGACGGATAGTGTAATTGCCAAATTAATTGAAATTAACAAGGAATATGCCGCTATTAGCGGAAGAGAGTACGATTTATTTGAAGCATATAAGCTTGAGGACGCGGAAAAAGCGATCGTGGTTGCCGGATCAACCGCCGGGACAGCCAAAGTGGCAGTAGATGAGTTGCGAGAGCAAGGTGAAAAAGTGGGATTACTCAAAATAAAATTATTCCGGCCTTTTCCCTACGCCCAAATCGCCGAAGCGCTCAAAAATGTGAAAGATATCGCGGTTTTGGACAGAACTGTTTCATTCGGATCAAGCGCACCGCTTTTCAGTGAAATAAAAAACTCTATATGCCAAATACAAGATAAAAAATACCAGATACAATCGTACATCTATGGACTGGGCGGGCGAGAAATTTTCAAAGAAGATATCAAAAAGGTTTTTGAAGAATTAGGAAATGAGAATATTGAAAGCGTTAAATATATAGGATTAAAGTAAATTATCAATTATCAATTTTCAATTTACAATGAATTTTCAATGACTCAATTTCCAATGTTTGAAAATTGAAGAATTGTAGCATTGTTTGAAAATTGAAAATTTGAAATTGAAAATTGTTTGCGCTAATACGATATATAATGAACAAAAGAATATATTTCAAATTATGAATGAAAAGTTAACTAAACATCTAGCTTCCGGTCACTCCACCTGCGCCGGTTGCGGAATTCCGGCGATTGCGCGGACGGTTGTGGGTGCGACGGACGATCCGGTGATTGTCGTCAATGTCACGGGATGTCTTGAGGTGACCTCGACGCTCTATCCCTATTCGGCCTGGAAAATTCCCTGGATTCACAGCGCTTTTGAAAACGGCGGAGCGACCGCGGCGGGAATTGACGGGGCAGTGAAAGCGTTCAAAAAGCGGAATAGAATTCCAAAAGACAAGAAAATCCAAGTCGTTGTTTTTGCGGGCGACGGGGGGACGTATGACATAGGACTCCAGAGCTTGTCGGGTGCGCTTGAGCGTCAGCATGATTTTCTCTATGTCTGCTATGACAATGAAGCCTATATGAACACAGGCGGACAGCGAAGCGGCGCGACGCCGTATGGCGCGGACACGGAAACTACTCCGGCCGGGAAAAACAGCTTCGGGAAAGCGGAAAAACGCAAAGATCTGATGTCGATCGTGATCGCGCACCACATCAAATACGCAGCACAGTCAAATGTTGCCTATCTTCACGATCTCAAAGCAAAAGCCAAAAAAGCCTTTTCACTCGAAGGACCGCGATTTTTGCTCGTTCTTCAGCCGTGCACGAACCTCTGGAAATATCCGACTTCTCAATACGTGAATATCGGAAAATTGGCGACCGAAACCAATTTTTGGCCGCTCTGGGAATATTTTGAAGGAAAGTACAAGATAAACTGGGCGACCGAAAACCCAAAAACGCTTGAAGAATTTCTCAAGACCCAGGGCCGGTTTAAGCATCTTTTCAAGCCCGGAAACGAAAAAGTGATTGCCGAAATGCAAAAAGAAGTCGAGGAAAATTGGAAGAAACTGGTGAATTTGGCGGAAGTATAGACCCTTGCTGAAAGTTTTTAGCCATATATTAAGTAATAATTAAGCGAACTATATGTCAAAACCCAAAGTAAATAAGGATCTTTGCATCGGTTGCGGGACTTGCGAGGCGCTCTGCCCAAAAATGTTCAAAGTTGAAAACGGGAAATCGCATGTGATTGCGGAGGATTGTGCGCAAGCTGGTTGCGATTGCAACGAAACTGTTGTGAGCTGTCCAGTGAATGCGATCTCAATGGAATAATAATAAACCAAATGCCAAATATCAAAAACCAAAAATACAGACAAAAAACCCAATAATTTGTTGGTTTTCAATTTGTGGTTTTGGTCTTTGGTTCTTGATTTTTGTATAAAAAATTTTATGGATAATCCTGAAAACAAAGAAGAAGAAACAAAAAAAGAAGAAGTAAAAAAAGGAAACAAACCAAATCATACCAAAATTATCGTGGCGGTTGCTGTCATCTCTTTTGTGATTTCCTCCTTTTTTGGAGCGGCTTTCGGTTTCATGGCGGCGAGGATCGGGCAGGGAAAATTCAGCCTGCATCTTCCCAAATTTCTCAAACAAAGCCAAAACCAAGGACTATTCTCCAATAGCAACAGCGGTTCAGCGCAAACCATCAGTGTAACGGACGAAGAATCGGCAGTCATTGAGGCAGTCAAAAAAGGTTCGCCGGCAGTGGTGAGCATCATCATTTCCAAGCAGGTTCCGCAGACACCGGATTTTTTCTCAGACCCCTTTTT
>DATGZC010000095.1:0-4139 GCA_035297345.1 Bathyarchaeia archaeon | reverse complement strand
GTCTTTTCGGCTTTCGGCGATGATTTCTTTGATTTTTTTGAGTCCCTTTTCGAGCGTTTCGCGGAAACGAACTTCTTCCTGATTCAGCTCTTCGGTTATTTTTCCGGTTTCTCTTTCAAGCTCGGGATAAGTTTCCTTGTATTCGGAAATCACGACTTCGGCAATTTTCGCCGTGAAATTGTTTTCGATTCCCAGCACTTTCCCCTGCCGGATGGCCCGCCGGATAAGCCGCCGCAAAATATATCCCCGTTCGACGTTCGAAGGCGCAACTCCGTCTGCAATCATGAAAGTGGCGGTTCGCAAATGATCGGCAATCACCCGCATCGCCTTATGATTTTCTTCATCTTTATATTCTTTTCCTGATATATCTTCGATTTTTCTGATGATAGGCTGAAAGATATCCGTTTCAAAAACATTTTCCTTTCCGGTGAGCGTCACGAGAGTTCGCTCGAGACCCATTCCTGTATCCACGTTCTGCTGGGCCAATTTTTCGAAAGTTCCGTCCGCCTTCTTGTTGTATTCCATGAAAACATCGTTCCAAATTTCAACCAGACGCGGTCCGTTCAATTCCTCGAATTTTCCTTCAACTACTCCGTTTTCCGGCCAAATATCATAGAACATTTCGCTGTCCGGTCCGCATGGACCCGTTTCTCCCGCCGGACCCCACCAATTGTCATCTTTTCCGAGCGGAATTATTCTTTTTTCATAGTTCACGATCTTATCTTCGGCAACTTTCGCCTCGATTCCGACTTTTTTGAACTGCTCCTGCCAAATATTGATCGATTCCTGATCGAGCGGTGCATCATCATCACCTTCAAAAACCGTGACATACAACCGGCGCGGATCGAGACCCAGCCATTTTTCACTCGTCAGAAATTCAAAACTCCATTCAATGGCTTCTTTTTTGAAATAGTCCCCAAGCGACCAATTGCCGAGCATCTCAAAAAAAGTCAGATGCCGGTTGTCGCCCACATCGTCGATGTCGGGAGTCCGGACGCATTTCTGGACATTCGCAAGGCGTGTTCCGAGCGGATGCTTTTCGCCCATGAGAAAAGGAACCAGGGGGTGCATTCCGGCGGTCGTGAAAAGAACCGTCGGATCATTTTCCGGCACCAAAGGCGCGGACGGAATGATCGCATGCCCTTTTTCCTTGAAAAAATCAAGATATTTTTGGCGTAATTCGCGTGCTGTCATTTTTTTGTATCTTGTATTTATTATATTGTATTCGGTATCTTTATGCTTCAGTAATTATTAAAATAGCTTATTTTTCGGAAATTGTAAAGCATAAAATCATCCAGCTGAATTTTTGGCGACGGCAAAAATTAGCCAATAAAAAGCTCCCCAGATGATCCCTGGGGAGCAGTAGCAGGCGCCAATTTAAGAAATTCTTGTATGATGATTACCTCCTCATAATCACCCTGACCTCCTTTGACTAGCTAGAATCATTGCTTATCCGATGGAGCATTTTTTGCTAGCAGAAATAATAGCCATGCATCCTCCAAAAAAAGTTAGGATCAATGCAAAGCATCCCAAAAGTGCCATTGACGCCAGCGTCTTCATTTCGCCTCCTATCAAAATGTTTTTACGTCAATATCTTCAACTTTTTTTTGAGTCCCCCGATTTGCTCCTCGAGAAACATCCGGTCATTATCCAGTTTTTTCAGTTTTTTGTCAAGCTCGTCCCTTTCGACTCTGATTCTCTCTTCTTGCTTTTTGAATCTCCTTTTTTGCTGATCCAGGTCCTCAATTTCCCGCAGAGTTTTCTTGAGATCTGAATCCGTCATCACGATCTGACGTTCCAAATCGGCCCGCTGGCGGCGAGCATCGTTCGGATTCCCACCGAACGATCCTTCTTCAGCGCCTTCTTGCATATTTTGATAATCGTCGAGCAAGCCCATAAAAAATAAATTTAATTTGTAATTATTCCTCCGCCCAAAACTTCCCCTCCCTTATAGAACACGGCCGATTGCCCCGGAGTCACCGCCCGAAGGACCTTCTTTGTCTTAACAATATATTTCCCTGATTTCCCTGATTCGATTATAACAGAAACTTTTTCCGCGTGGTAGCGGATCTGAACCTTGGCTGACAAGCGAAACTTGACTCCCCGATTCACCCAATTTACCCGGTTGATCTCAAAATTCTTCACAAGCAATTTTTTCGGGTCATTTGAAACGATCAGTTCATTTTTCCGTCCGTTCTTTCCTATCACGAAATACGGACCCGTACCGCCGATTTCAATCCCACGCCGCTGGCCGATAGTATAAAACGGCAGGCCTTGATGCTTTGCCAGAATTTTCCTTTTTTCATCCACAATATTCCCTGATTTCGGCTTGATATATTTTCGCAAGAATCGGTTTATGTCTTTGTCCAGCAAAAAGCAGATATCCTGCGATTCTTCTTTGGCAACGGGCAAGCCCATCTTCTTTGCAATCTTCTTAATATCTGTTTTTCTATATTCCCCAAGAGGAAAAATTATTTTTGATAATTCTTTTTGGCTGAATCTGTACAAAAAATAAGACTGGTCTTTGGTTTTGTCTGAAGCCTCTCGCAACGCATAGCTCGCAACGCGTGACTTTTTTTCGTTTTGCGTTTTGCGTTTTGCGTTTTGCGTTTTGCGTTTTATCCGCGCATAATGACCAGTCGCAATATATTCCGCCTTATGATTCTTCATCTCTTCAAACAAAAGCCGAAACTTCATTTCTTTGTTGCAATATACGCAAGGGTTCGGCGTGGTGCCCTTTTTGTATGAGTCGACGAAATATTTGATAACCTTTTTCTTAAAAAGGCTTCGCGCATCAATAATTTCGAGCGGAATTTCAAGCGCCTGGGCCACTTTTTTTGCGTTGGCCATTGATTTTTTGGCGCCCGGACCTTCGAAGAACCTGAAAAAGACCCCAAAAACATCAAAACCCTGCTTTTTGAGCAAGGCCGCCGACACCGCCGAATCTACCCCGCCGGAAAGCGCCACCAGTATTTTTTTCTTATCACGCATAGCGTGCAACGCCCAACAACAAAATATCAGAAATCATTGTGCGTTATACGTTATGCGTTATGCGGCTATGATTTGAATTTTCCGACCGACGTGAAATTGCACTCACACGGCAATTTGTGGCAGACATGGCAATTTTGCCAATACATCTTTTCCAATTCCTTCGCCACCTGTATATCCGCCGAATTGGCCACTCCAAATATGCAGGAAATATAGTCCGCAATTTCGACTTCGATTTCCCGAAAAATATTTTTTTTGTGCTCGCCCAAAAAGCGATGAATCGCTTCGCTCAATTCGCCCATTTCCTCGGCCAAATGGACGCCGGCGACAAAAAGATCCCGAGATTCCGGAGGATACACAGCTGCGAACATTTTTTGAAAGCCGGCCAGACTTCCAGGCTTCAATTCAATTTTTCTCTTGAAACGGGCTTTTGCCGAGGATTTTATTTTTTTGCAGCCGCAAGGAGAATGCCCGCAGTATGAACATTTCATCGGAAAACGATCCCAGGTCTCGTTTTCGACATCCACTTTTAATCTGTTTGCGACCGCCATCATCCAAGAAAAAGCTACCAACAGATTATTTTTGGTTTTTTTGGCATCCCCTTTCCTGATCCCTTTTAGCGCCCGCATAGTAAAACGCTCCTGGTTTGAAACAAGATCCCACAGAGAAAACAGCCTGTCGTCCGGCAGGCTATAAATATCCTCAATAAGCCTTTGAAAATCAGAGAGCGATTGTTTTGAAGAAAATTTATACATCGGAAATTGATAGCGGGCGAAAGCAGCGCCTATTTCGAATCAATGCTTTCTTTGATCAAACTGCGCACTTCCGCAAGATTCACTTGTTTTCTCGGTCTTTCATTTTTTTCCCGCCGAAAATTTCGAGGCTGCATCCTCGTCGCCTCGCGCATGGTGATCGTTTTTTGCGATACAACAACACTTGAATTTGAAGCCGTCCGCCCCGAATCTTCTTTTCTTGCGCCTTGCACCTGCTGGATCCTCGCCTGCTGGCGCTGGTAGTCTTTGAGGCAATCCTTGCAGAAAGTCGGGCGCGACGCATCCGGCTTGAACGGCACCTCGATGTCCGCTTCGCAGGTAGCGCATTTCGCCGGGTACATTGTCCTCGGCGCGTCGGCATCTCGTTTAGCAGGATTC
>DATGZC010000094.1:0-9044 GCA_035297345.1 Bathyarchaeia archaeon | reverse complement strand
AGTCGCCAAAAACGACAGTTGAAATCCGGCGTCATATCGAAGGAGCAACGGATTGATCGCGAGCATCGCACTGGCCGCGAGAAGGATTGCGTTGGTTGAATTGGCCAGTCTCCCCTCCTTCATCGCCCAGATAACAAGACTTCCCATGATCCCCGCCCTGACCGCCGAGCTCGGTGCGCCAGTCGCCAGAACGAACAAAATTATGCCGACAAGCGCGAAAGAAAAAACCTGCTGACGCCAAAGACCCAAAGCTATTCCGAGCCACATCAAAAATGCGGCAACGATCGTGACATTGTATCCCGAAACAGCGACCGTGTGCGTCGTGCCGGTTTTCGAAAACGCATCGGAAATATTTTTTGTCATCCGCTTGCTTCCGCCCAAGAGCAGTCCCTTGAGATAAGCACCCTCCGGATCGGGAAAAACCGCCGAAAGATTTTTCTCGAACGCATTTTTGACTGCAAGAACCGCAGAATATATTTTGTTCCCCTGATTTTTCGCCGTCAGGGTTATCCGAGGCTTGTTGCAGATGCGATATATACCTTCTTTGGCAAGATACATCTGGTAATCAAAATTTGAATTCTCTTGGTTTTTGGGCGCTTGCAATGTGCAGCTTATTGCGAGTCCATCTCCATATTCATAGGAAGGAAAAATATCCGCGTTGAGAAGAATGCTGTTTTTCTCGGCATCCCGAACAACAATTTTTTGATATTTCTCGTCTGTTTCCGGCTCTTTGACGACTATTCCGAAAAACTGGACCGCACCCAATTTTTGGCCTGCCAGATTCCTTTTGGCGAAATCGTCCGAAGCATTCATCCTCCATATTCCGAGCGCCAAAAAGAAAATGGCCGCACTGGCGAACACGGCATTTTTGTTCTCGGGATTCAAAGAAAAGACAGCCACACCGGCCGCCAACAATATAAGAACCAAAAAATTTTCTATTTGAAAAAAAGACGCCCCGAATACACCGCTCAAAAAGAATATGGACAAGATAAAAAATATTTTTGATTTTGATGTTTTGGTTTTTGCCTGACCCTCCATATTTTCGAAAAAAGCAAGAGCCCGACTCTTGTCAGCAGCAAGAGTCGGGCTCTTGCTGAGATGCGATGTCAATTATTTTTGTTTTTGCGGACTTTCCGCCGATGATATTCACGGAACTTTTTGAGACGCCGAAATATTCCGCCAGAAGTTCGATTACCGCTTCGTTGGCCCTCCCCTTTTCCGGCAGGGCTGTCACTTTGACTTTATACTCCGCTTCGGAAATTTTGATCACTTCATTTTTCCCCGCCCGCGGAGTCGCTTTGATGTATATTCTCATAAGGATTGCCTGCGGGAATTTCACATAAAACTTCCCGCTTTCTTAGTCTTGACCAAAGACGATAAACAACATTGTATGCAAGAAGCAGAATCAGAATCACGTTCGCCCAAATGAAAACTTCCCGCAAGGCGCCGCTCTTGAGATCCGTTCCGAGATAGTAGGCATGGATGACCGAAAAGGCATAGAGAGCAATGTTCAGAAAATGGATTCCCCGCCACAAAGCATAGGAGATATATTTTCGAAGATACGAGGTGGCGACGAGCGCAATCATCAGACACAAGCTTATTGTACCATACGCCGTCAAGACCGGTTCAAAACTTGAATGAAAAGGAACCAGGATATCCGCGAAATTGAACAGGATGAAGCGATGAAACAAAAGCGAAATTGCATGGATGAACGCGAAAACAAGAGCCTGTAATGAAATCCAACAATGAAAATTGAGGCTGTGCAATTTCAGAAAATATTTCCGGACACCCGGAAGGCACGAAACAGTCCCGGCAAAGACGGCAATATACAAAAGCAAAAAACCGATGAGCGCGCTCGCTCGGACAACGTACCAATCCCATGGAATTTGAATTTCAGACGGCATAAAAAATTGAATTCTTATTCAGCTTAATTTTCTTGCGTACGCTGAAAAATTAAGCTAAGATATTTTTTAAAAATATTGATTGGCCGATGGAGCAACAAGAATATTTCCCGTATAATCCAGAAACACCGCCGCAATCTTGTTTTCTTTCGCGAATCGCAAGCCCTTTTCTCTTCCCATCAACACAAGCGTTTTGGCCAGTCCGTCGGCGTTTTCTGTGGTTTTCGCAATCACGGAAACCGTCCGCAGCTCGTAGGAAAAATTGTTCGGATCTTTCGGATTCACCAGATGATGGAATTTTATTCCTTGGATCTGCCATTTTTTGCGGCTGATTCCCGAAGTGGCGATGCCCCGCTGCGAAATTTGGAGCATCAACTTTTCTTCTGGAACGCCTTCAACAGCAATCCGCCATTTCTCTCCATTTTCGTTGAGCCCGGAAATATTCATATCCCCTCCTGCATCCACCAGAAAATTTTTCCAACCGCGCTTCTTCAAAAATTCGGCCGCCCGGTCGACGATATATCCCTTGGCGATCCCGGAAAAATCCATCCGCCGGAGAAATTTTATTTTGCCGTTGCCATTCTTGAGATCATTTTTCAACGCAGTTTCGAATGGAGAAAATACGGGCGGCAAATCAACATTTGAAAATTCTTTGCCTTTGAAATCTTTGTCATAGCCGATTTGTTCAAGAACTTTGATGACTCTCGGATCATACAGTTCGCCGCTTATGCCGTTATAGTATGCCGCGCGGCCGGCAAGATAAAGAATATCCGGCGACGCCTTTTGCCAGACTCCCAAATTTTTGTTGAGCCGCGAAAGTTCGCTCTCCGAATCAAAGCGAGAAAATATTTTTTCTTTTTCAAAAAAAATTTCTTTTGTTTTTTTGAGATCATCTTGCGCGACCTCTTTTTTTTCAGCGCTGTCGAAAACAATCCGCACAAAAATATCCGTTCCGAGCGCTCGGAATTTTGATTCTAAAAAAAATTTTTTTTGATTATCAGACATAACCCAGTATTCTCTAGCTTAATTTTCTTGCGACCGCTTAATAATTAAGCTGGATAATTTCAAGAAGTTTTGGTTTTTCGATTGGCCGAACTCGTATTTTGAGCCGGCGCCGGCACGACAGGCGCAGAGCTTTTAGGAAGAGTAATCGTTGGTGCTGGAGAAACATTAGCGGGAGTTGGCGCAGGAATAGCCGGTTTGGATTCCTCTGGCCGAGCGGCTTTATTATCGGCCGCCGCGGGCGAAGACGGCGCCTCAGCCCCCGTTGAAGTGTTTCCTGGATTTTCGTTGCTTATACTATTTTCAAAACTGGAAGCGGAGTTTGCATTTTCATTCCCGATATTTTCATTTTGCGCTTTTTCGATGAGTCGATCTTGGTCTTTCACTCGGATCGCCAAAACCGCGATCGCGGCGAACAAGACATTGATCGTGAAAACAAGAATCTTCACATTATACTTTTTCATTTTTTCCAGCATATATTCCAAGTTTTTTATTTTTAAGATCCGATCTTAAAAATAGTTCAGTTCACAATTTTTTTGATTTCGCTTTTCACGTTGTCGTCAATCCGGTCGGGTAGCATATCGCCCGGCGGATTGTGGACAGTGGCTTCGTTGTATACACAACCCTCAACTCTTCTTACGGCTTTCTTCAGAAAATCTTTTTCCGGTCTTCGAATCGTGAGTGAAAACGGCGAAAAACTGACGGTGAAAATCCCGCCGAGCCAAGCGACAAGAACAGCTAAAACTATGATAATGAGGAAGAGTTTTTTGAACAAAATTTTGAATAATTTGAAAATTTCTATCTCACTTCCAGCTTCCCGAAATATATTCCTATTTTTTTCGCAATTTTTCCCAAATCCAAAGCTTTGCCTTTTGTTTTTGATTTCAAACTTTGATCGAGTATTTTTCCTTGGTCTTCATACTCCTGCAGGACATATTTTTTCGCGCCTGTGAGCCACTTCCCTATTTTCTCAAAGTCACCCTCTTTGTGCAAACCCGGCACGGCCGTCGTGCGAAATTCATAATCAACGCCGCTGTTTCGGATCTGATCGACGCTCAACTTGATGCGCTCGACATCGACTCTGGCATTCGTCGTTTTGTTATACAGCTCCGGAATATTTTTTATGTCCATGGCCACGAAATCCAGCAATTTTTCGGAAAATAATTCTCTGAGGACGTCCGGCCGTGTCCCGTTTGTATCAAGTTTCACTTTGTAGCCAAGATTTTTTATTTTTCTTATGAATTCAACGATATCCGGTTGAATTGTCGGCTCCCCGCCGGTGATGCAAATCCCTTCGAGTTTTCCCCGGCGGCTCTCTAAGAATTCAAAAAAATCTTTCTCTAGAATATTGGAAATTGGAAATTGGAAATTGGAAATTACTAATTCCGGGTTGTGGCAAAACGGACAACGGAAATTGCAGCCCACCGTGAAAACAGTCGCCGCAATATGTTCCGGATAGTCAATGAGCGTCAGTTTTTGAAGGCCGCCGATTATCATTATAATAGAAATTAAATACTGAAGATTCCAAATTTTCGCAGAAATCTTTATTTGAGAAGTTGATTTTCGTCAAAAAAATGCGTGACAGATTCGCGTTCGGAGCATTTTTTTGCTACAAAAATCAGCTTCGAGTTCGATTTTATGAAGATTTGGATCTTCGGCGATTCTTTTCTCTACGCCACGACAAATTCTTTCCGATCTCCGTATTCCGTCGCCTTTCCGGCATTCCATTGCTGGATGGGGCGGATATAGCCGACAATGCGCGAATAGACCTCGCACTTCTGCTCAACGACGCACTTTGGGCAAAGATGATGCTCGCCGATCAAATAGCCGTGCGAAGGGCAGATGCTGAATGTCGGCGAAAGAGTGAAATATGGAAGAGCATATTTTGTAAAAACAGTTTTCACGAGCTTCTTGGTCGTTTCGAGGTCATTGATTCGCTCGCCCAAAAATCCGTGAAGGACTGTCCCTCCGGTATATTTTGTCTGCAATGATTCCTGGAGGTCGAGCGCTTCAAACAAATCATTCGTATGTCCCACAGGCAGTTGGGTTGAATTTGTATAATATGGCTCAATTCCCTTTGTTTCTCCTACCTGGCCGTTTGCAAAAATCATGTCCGGATATTTCTCGCGATCTTTTCGCGCCAAACGATATGAAGTCGCTTCTCCTGGTGTCGCTTCGAGATTATATAAGTTGCCGGTTTCTTTCTGATATTTCACCATCCGATCCCGCATATACGACATCACTTCTTCGGCAAATTTGATTCCTTTTTCGCTCGCCGTCGTTTCGTCCATAAAGTTCTTGAGCGATTCATTCATCCCAATGATCCCGATCGTCGAAAAATGATTGGACCAATAATCGCCGCGCCGTTTGTAAATTCCATCGAGATAGAATTTCGCATAGGGATAGAGTCCTTTTTTGATGAAGTTTTCAATCAATTTTCTTTTGGTTTCAAGGCTTTCTTTGGCCAAGTCCATCATCCGGTCGAGCCGGGTAAAGTAGTCTTTCTTGTTTTTCGAAAGATAGCCGATGCGCGGCAAGTTGATGGTCACCACGCCGATTGACCCGGTCAAAGGATTGGCTCCAAAAAGCCCGCCACCGCGCGAATAGAGTTCGCGGTTATCGAGGCGCAGGCGGCAGCACATCGAGCGGGCATCCTCAACATTCATTTCCGAGTTAATAAAATTAGCAAAATACGGGATGCCATATTTGGCGGTCATTTCCCAAATAGACTTCAAATTTTCATCGTTCCAATCAAAATTTTTGGTGATGTTGTAGGTCGGAATGGGAAAAGTGAAAACGCGCCCGTTCGCATCTCCTTCACTCATAACCTCGGCAAAAGCCCGATTGATCATATTCATTTCTTCCTGAAACTCGCCGTATTTTTCTTTTTGCGGGACCCCGCCGATGATCACCGACTCTTCGGCGATATTTTTCGGCGCCACAAGATCCATCGTGATGTTTGTGAAAGGAGTCTGAAATCCAACCCGCGTCGGCACATTCACGTTGAAAACGAATTCCTGCATGCATTGCTTCACCTCTTTGAAAGAAAGCCCGTCGAACCGGACAAAAGGAGCAAGCAGGGTATCAAAACTCGAAAAAGCTTCAGCGCCGGCGACCTCCCCCTGCAGGGTATAAAAGAAGTTCACGATTTGCCCGATAGCTGTCCGCAAATGTTTCGGGGGTTTGCAAGCAATCTTTCCTTCCACTCCCGTGAAACCAAGCCGCAAGAGATCCTGAAGGTCCCACCCGCAGCAATAGGCCGCGATCTTGTCGAGATCGTGGATGTGAAAATCTCCTTCGTCATGCGCATCCCGGATGGCTTTGGAATAGACCCGATTGAGCCAGTATTTCGAGCTAACAATTGAAGAAATATAGTTGTTGAGCCCCTGGAGAGAATAGGCCATATTGGCGTTCTCTTTCACCTGCCAGTCGATTTCTTCGATGTACTTGTCGACGAGATCCACCGCCTCTTTGAGTGATTCTTCCGATTCGCGGATTTTTCTGTGCTGTTCGCGATAGAGGATATAGGCTTTGGCCGTTTCCTCAAAATCGAGAATCATGAGAACCCGCTCCACGAGGTCTTGGATTTCTTCAATTTCCGGCACATTGCCTTTCTGGTAGTTTTTGTTGAGCAAGCGGACGACTTTGTCTGTCACCTTTTGTGCGTCTTTTTCTTTTCCTTCGTTCGTTTCAGTGAAGGCTTTCATCACAGCTTTTGTGATTTTGTCCTGCTCGAATTTGACGACTCTTCCGTCGCGCTTCACCACTCGCGTGATTCTGTTTTTTCCGCCATAGGCGGATCCGCCTCTGGCGGAGACCATTTTCTGGCCGCGTTTGACTGCAATCATTTTTGTTTTCACCCCCGTTAATTAGAATTTTGAATTATAAATTTTGAATTTTGAAATAATTTTTTAATGACATAATTTTGAACATTCAAAATTGAAGCATTATTTCAAAATTCGAAATTCAAAATTTACTTCTACGTTTCCATCAGCTTCTCTGCTTCTTTCTTGAAGCTATCCGCGCTGCCGAATCCTTTGTAGACCGAAGCAAATCTGAGATAGGCCACATCGTCCAGCTCCTTGAGTTTTTCGAGAACCAATTTTCCGATCGCCTTTGCCGGAATTTCACAATCTCTGTCCAACTGAAGCTTGTATTCGATCTCGTCGATCGCCTCCTCGATTTTTTTGTCCTCGACCGGCCTTTTTTCAAGGGCTTTGCGCATTCCTTTTTCGAGCTTTTCTCTTTTGTAATCTTCCTTGCGCCCGTCCTTTTTCACCACCACGAAATTCAAAAGTTCCAATTGCTCGTATGTGCTGAATCTTTTTTCGCACTTCAAACACCCCCGGCGGCGGCGGATCACTTTTCCGTCGCTTGTATCGCGCGAATCGATCACTTTCGTTTCGGTATGATTGCAAAAGGGACAGATCATATATTTGCGAATCCTTATTTTGAGAATTAAGAAGGGCGATTCCAAGAATCCCCTTTTCATACTACATATTGTGGTTGCAGATACTATTTTACCACAAGCAAAAAGCCCGTCAAGCGGGCTTTTTTATGGCAAAATTTTGAGTTATCCACAGGTCTCACCGAATCGGGCTACTTTTTCATCTTCCGCCTGATAAACGCCGGGATTTCAAGCTCTTCATCTTCTTCTTCTCCGATTGTCGACGTTTTTGATTCGAAATTGATCTGCCTTTTCGGCTTCGGACCGACTTTTTCTTCGATGATGAATTTCGGTTTTTCTTCGTCGTGCATCGAAGAAGAAATTGTCGGCTCTTCGGGAATCGGTTTCATTTCCCGCTGGGTCGAGACTGGCAAGACTCCCGAGGACGCTTCGCTGACCATTTCGGAATCGAAGCCGGCCGCCACGACAGTGATTGTCAGTTCGCCCTTCTTCGCCGCCTCGTCGACCGATGCGCCAAAGATCACTTTGGCGTTCGGATCGATGCTTTCGGTGATCACGTTGGCTGCCTCGTTGATTTCAAGCATAGTCATATCTGATCCGCCGCTCACATTGAACAGAATTCCCTTCGCTCCATCGATTGAGAATTCCAAGAGCGGGCTGTTGATCGCAAGCTTGGCTGCTTCAGCTGACCGATTTTCACCGGAGGCGGTACCGATACCCATGAGGGCCGATCCAGAATCTTGAAGGATAGCTTTCACGTCCGCAAAATCGACATTGACGATTCCAGGCTTTGAAATCAGGTCCGAAATCCCCTGGACACCTTGCCGCAAGACGTCATCCACGACTCGGAATGCATTGATGAGAGTAGTTTTCCGGTCGATTATCTGAAGAAGTCTGTCATTTGATATGGTGATAAGCGCATCCACTCTTTCTCTCAAATTCTCGAGTCCTTCCGCCGCAATCGCTTTTCTTTGGGCTCCTTCAAAACTGAAAGGCTTGGTGACGACGGCAATAGTCAGGGCGCCGGCTTCTTTCGCCACTTCCGCAACGATAGGCGCACCGCCTGTTCCGGTTCCGCCACCCATACCGCAGGTTACAAAAACCATATCAGAGCCCTTCAAGACTTCGGCGATTTCGTCCCGATTTTCTTCGGCCGCCTGGCGCCCGATTTCAGGGTTCATTCCGGCTCCGAGTCCCTTGGTCAGATTTTTTCCGATGTGAATTTTTTCTCCGGCTTTGGAATGATGAAGGTCCTGCGCATCCGTGTTTATCGCCACAAATTCAACTCCTCGCAGCTTGCATTCGATCATTCGGGAAATCGCGTTGTTGCCTGATCCTCCGACACCAACCACTTTTATGCGTGCAAATGTTTCTATTTCTGGTTTTACTTCGGCCATAGTGTTTCAAAAAATCCTTTAATTATCAGTAAATAAATCTAGCATAATGCCCATAAATATGTCAAGACGAAATAAAAAACTCAAAACTTAAAGCTAAAAGCGCAAAACCACAGCGCAAAACTTAAAACTAGTCTTGTTTTTTAGCTTTTAGTTTTGGTTTTGAATATTGAGCTTTGCGTTTTGAGCTTGAAAGTTTTTGCCTCTATGGCAAAAATTTCCTGAACCATCCCTTCATCTTTTCGACCGTTTTTCCCATATTCGGCATGTTGTCGAGTCCCGGCAATTTCATACCTGACCGATGATGCGCGCCCCCCTCTTCCATCCCCCAGAGCGCAA
>DATGZC010000093.1:0-9101 GCA_035297345.1 Bathyarchaeia archaeon | reverse complement strand
CAGCGTCGCTCTCGGCGACGCCGCCATCATGGACGAAGTGGCTCATATCCCGTCGGGATATTCGTATGTCCAATACCACGACTACCGGCTCAACCCCGAACATCCCCCTCTCCTCAAGGATCTGGCCGGAATCCCTTTGCAATTCATGCGAGTCACTTTTCCCGCCAACGAGAGTTTTTGGACAACCGACGCCAACGGACAATGGGAAGCCGGCTGGAGATTTTTGTATTTGCCCGGAAACAACACAGACTTGATGATTTTTTTGGCCCGTCTGCCCATCATTCTTCTCGCTCTTGCATTTGGATTCATGATTTACAAATGGACGAAAGAACTTTTTGGCACAAAGGCGGGACTTCTGGCTCTCGCTCTCTTTGCCTTTGACCCCAATGTTCTGGGGCACGACCACTACGTGACCACCGATCTTGGCATCGCCGCCTTCTCGCTTTTTGCGTTTTATACTTTTATCAGATATCTCAAAAAACCGAGCTGGAGAACCATTGTCCTGGCCGGAATATTTCTGGGACTGGCCCAACTCGCCAAATTTTCCGCCGTCTTGCTTTTTCCGATTTTCGGTATGGCGCTTGTCTTCTATGCCTTTGCCCGGAAAGAAAAACTCGATTTTTCCTTTTTGGGATCCGGAAGATTCAAAAAATTATGGGTCCAAAAATTGTATTTATACATAACGACATTTATCGTTGTCTTCATCATCCACGGAATCCTCATCGGCTTGGTTTATGAGCTCAATATGTTTCGGATGCCGCCCGACAAAATTCATCAGTTGGTCAACACCCAGCTCTATGGCGGAGCCCAAAATATGGTTGCCCCGTACCTTCACAAAATGGCTGATATCGCCGTCCTTCGTCCGTATGCCCAATATCTCATCGGATTCTTTATGGTTTTCGGGCGCGTTGCCGGCGGGAATACGACCTATTTCTTCGGCCAAGTCACCAACCAAAGTTTCCGAGCCTATTTCCCGATGGTGTTTTTGATAAAGGAAACTATTCCGATGTTGATCCTCCTTCTGTTCTCAATCGCCGTCGGCGTGACGATGTTCTTGAAAAACAACCTACCCTCTTTTCCGAAAAAAATATGGGCGAACATCAAAAATTATTTGAGCGACCACATTGCGGAATTTTCGATGCTCTCTTTTGTTGCCCTATACGCCTATGTGAGTATCACGGGGAACTTGAACATCGGTTTCCGTCATCTCTTTCCCATCCTGCCGTTTATATTCATTCTGACTGCCAAAGAAGTTTCTCTCTTTGCGGGAAAAATCGCAAACAACTATGCAAAAATTTTCTGGGGATTGATTTTGTTGCTGGTCGTTTGGCTCGGCGCAGAAACAGCCCTTGCCTACCCCAATTATCTCGCCTATTTCAACGAATTCGCCGGCGGCCCGAAAAACGGATACAAATACGTGACGGATTCGAACGTGGATTGGGGACAAGATCTCAAACGGCTCACGACTTGGGTCAACGACAATCACATCGACAAAATTCGCGTCGACTATTTCGGCGGTGGAGACGTCGAGCACTATCTCGGAAACAAAGCGATCATCTGGCACGCCAATTCCGGCAAAGAACCCGGCTGGTACGCAATCTCGGCCACTTTCCTGCAGAACTCCTTATATTATAAAATTACTCGCGGCGAGCCTGATTATGAATGGCTGCGCGAGCGCCAGCCGACCGCTGAGATCGGCGGATCGATATTGATCTACAAGGTAGATTAAAAGCCTAAAGTCTAAAGACTAAAGCTTAAAACAAGTCTAAATTATAAATGAGCGAAAAAGCAGCTAACTATGATTTGGAAATAAGAACCTCCAAGTTCAGCGAAGATGTTATTGTATTTGTTAAAAAAATAAAAAAAGATATTGTAAATATCCCGTTGATTAATCAATTAGTCAGATCTGCGACGAGTATTGGTGCCAATTACTGTGAAGCTCATGGAGCAAGCTCAAAAAAAGATTTCAAGAATAAGCTATATATTTGCAAAAAAGAAGCCAAGGAAACTAAGTATTGGCTTCAAATAATAGCTAAATCCAACCCTGAACATTCGGAAGAATGCAGAAGACATTGGAAAGAGGTTCAAGAATTGACCTTAATATTTTCGAAAGCAATCCTTACGCTGGAAAACAGCAAATAGTTTAGCCTTCAATACTTTAATCTTCTTTTAGACTTTAAGCTTCAAGCTTTAGGCTTTTTAGCGCATCTTGTAATATATCTTGTTTTTAACCCTAATATCTAAATAATCCAGTTTTTTCCGCGACTCTTCGTTTAAATTTTTCTCGAAAAGCATTTGGATGATGTTTTTCGCTTCATCGGTTGAATATTCCGAGCTCAATTTGAGAGTCCAGCCTTCGCTGGTTTTCACACTGATCTCGCCGCTTGCTATCCCAGGCGTGTGAAAACTTTCCGCCGGATCGATCTTTAGGTAATTTCGGATCATCGAATTTGCCGCTTCAACAAAACCGACGTAATCCGGATTTATTTTTGTCCTGCCGATCTCAACCGGGATTGCACTATCATCGACCACAACCAAAAAGTTTTTGGCTCGCAATTCTTCTTCTGTTCCCGCCGCTCCGCCATATGCAACGCCGTCTTTGTCTGCAAAATAGCAGACTCCTCCACTGCACCAAATAAGCTCGGCTTTCCGCTCAATTACTTTGATTACTACTGTTTTTGGAAATATTTTTTCAACAGATTGAACTTCCAAACGGCCAAAATTGTCCTTCAGGGCATTTTCGATGCTGATCTTGCTCGCCAAAAAAAAGTTTTTTTTGGGCAAAAATCGGAAATATTTCCCGTCGAGGGAATTTTCCACGACTCTGGTTGTATCTGCGCTCGAAGTGTCCTGATTGCCTTCTATAAATATCTTTTCCACCTCCAAAAAAGGGGAGAAAAAGACCAAATAGGCGCAAATTCCGAAAAAAACGACCAACAAAAGCCAGAACAAAAAACGCGAGAAACTCCTCTGTCTTTTCTTTTCTTGCTTGCTGGCCCCCGAGGAAGTAGCCACCATGCCCTTTCTCTGCCAGGATTTTTGCGGAATTTTCTTTTTCTTTTTTTTTGAAAAAAGCGACATATATGAGCTACAAAACCTCTTTCACGATCTTCGCGATCATCCAGGCATAGACATTGTGACGGCCGTATTTTTTGATCTCAACAGACTCGAATTTCCCCTGAAAAGAAAAGTCAAACGTTTGTCCCTGGACGGTTGTCTTGAGATTTGCAACGCAGGCATCTGCCTCTTCGGAAAAACCATAGCTGATTGTTTCAACTTTCGAAAACTCGACAAGACTTTTCACTCGCGCGTCGTCAAAATTAAGGATCAGCTTTCCGTCGGATGGCAATTTTTTCACAAGTTTTTTCATTTCCTCAAAGATATCGTCCAAATTTGATTCCGCATCCGAATAGCTCCCTTCGATATTTGTGACAACTGCCCATGAGGGATGCACCATTTCCAGAAGATATTTCATATCGCCCTCCTTCTCGACGCCCAGCTCCAAAACAAGTTTTGAGGGAAATTGACGTGAAAACAAAGCTTTTAGCTTGGCCTGAATCAAAATCCCCCACCATTTCCAAAAGGATGACTCGCCCGATTCGAGGTATAAAATGGAGAGCGGCAGACCAATTTCCGTATTGTAGCTCCGAGGATTGCCTCGCACTTCTTTTTGCCCGTATTTCTCGCGCAGAAACTTCAAGATGTATTCCTTGACGGTCGTTTTGTTGGTCGTCCCAGCCACCGCAATGATAAAAGGCTTGAACCGCCACAAAATTATCTTTGTATAAAGTTTGAGATAAAACTGGACAAAAAATCTGGCTATGCTTTTCATATTTCAATTAAAAATTTTCAAAATATTTCTCAAACCTATCAAACGCCAGATTTATATCTTCTTCCGATCGCCCAAAACACATCCGTATGTGGTCTTCTCCGCTGGGACCGAACGCTGCGCCGGGAACAGTGGCTACTTTGGCCTTCTCCAACAATTCTATCGCAAATCGCTTGGAATCGCCACTGGATGTGTTTTTTTCCGCAATCTCCTTCTTGATGCGCGGAAAAACGAAATAGGCGCTGTCCGGCCTTTGATATTCAAAAATACTCGGCAATTTGTCCAGCCGCCGGCAGATCAAATCGCGCCTTTTTTTGTAGATCTTGTGATATTCAGCGAGTTCTTCGTTGGCCATCTCAAGCGCCGCGAGCGCGGCATATTGCGAAACGACCGGCGCGCAGGTGACCAGAACGTCGTGAACACCCAGGATTTTCTTGGCGAGTTCGTGATGCGTCGCCAGATACGCAATCCGCCAGCCCGTCATCGCATACGCCTTGGAAAAAGAAAAAATATAGATCAGCCGGTCCCGAATCCCGCGCATTTCAGCAAGAGAATAGAATTTTTCGCTGGCATCGAATATGAAATCCTTGTACACTTCGTCGGCTAGGATATAGAAATCGTGCTTGATCGCGAGTTGAGCCACCGCATGAAGCTGATTGCGGGTGAAAATCGTCCCGGTCGGATTGTTCGGATTGCAAAAAAGGAGAGCCTTGGTCTTGGGCGTGATTCTCTTCTCGAGTTCCGCAATATCGAACGCCCAATGATTTTCTTCATCGAGCGGGACGAAAACCGGGACGCCGCCTGCCACCTTGATCGCGGGCTGGTATGAAGTGTACGTCGGATCGGGAATCAGCACCTCGTCGCCGGGCGCGAGAATCGCAAGCATCGTAGCCGTGATCGCTTCGATGGATCCGGCCGTGACAATCACTTCTTCTTCAAAATCATAAAATTTATTTTCCTGCTCAAGATGCTGGGCAATCACTTCGCGCAATTCGGGCAGCCCCGGCGCAAGCGAATATTTGGCGACTTTCCCCTTTTCAATCGCCTCGATCGCCGCCCGTTTGATCGGCTCCGGCGTATCAAAAGACGGCACGCCTTGCGCCAGCGAAACAACTCCGGGAATGCGTGACGCCCGGAGTTCCATTTCTTTTATAGGAGAAAGAGAAATAGCTTTATTATTCGACATTTTGCTTGAATATGCTATGATTAGCTTACGGAAATATAGCACGAATTTTTGGCGAAATCAAATAAAATTGGAGGAGGTACGAGTGATATGACGGCTGATGAGAAAAATCCGCTAACGGAAGGTGACCTAGAGGGCGCCGCATATCTATGCTTGGCATCGGCGGCCTTCACGGATCTATCACACCCACTGGGAAACAGTTATCGTCTTCGACACCACGAACGTAAACGCCGCTTTAAACAAGCACTACTGAAGCTTAAGGAGGGAGTCTCATCGCTACTGGAGCTTGGACTTTTGCCCGAAGATTGTCAATGGGCGACAGGCAACGCGGACCAAATAAAAGATTCGGAGGGATGGCTGTCGCGCTTCCAAGAAGCGGAAAAAATGCTACGTGAGGCGCATTGACTGCGAGACATCAACGATACAACAGAAAACCCTGGATAATTCCAGGGTTTTGTATTATTAGAAAATAATTTTATTTTCTCCCAATGATTTCCATATTCCCCGGCATCCATTTCCGCAAAACTTCGGGAATGACGATTGAACCGTCAGCTTGCTGCCCGTTTTCGATGATCGCGATCAATGCGCGTGATGTCGCAATGGCCGTGCCGTTCAGCATGTGCAAAAATTCTTTCTTCCCATCTTCAAGTCTCACTTTGATGTTGAGACGCCGCGCCTGATAGTCCGTCGTATCGGAAGTTGAAGTCACCTCTCCCCAGTCATTCCGGCTGGTCATCCAGGCTTCAAGATCGTATTTTCGATACGCAGGTCCGCCCAAATCACCAGTGCAAATATCCACCACCCGGAAGGGGATGCCAAGTCCCTTGAAAATTTTCACTTCCAAGTCTTTGAAATAGGTGTGCATCTCTTCCGATCTTTCGGGCAAAGTATAGGCAAACATTTCCACTTTTGAAAATTGATGAACGCGATAGAGACCCGCGCTATGCCGACCGTACGATCCCGCTTCTGTCCGAAAACAATGCGAAAAAGCGATATATTTCAAGGGCAATTTTTCTTCATCAACCATTTCGTCCATATGATACCCGCCCATCGTGATTTCAGCTGTCCCAACCAAATTCAGATCAGTACTTTCCACAGAATAAATCTGTGTTTCTTCTCCGCGCGGATTGAAGCCGACTCCAAGCAAAATCTTGTCTTTGGCAAGATCAGGAGTTGTGAGGGGTGTGAATTTTTCTTGGAGGCAAGTTTCCAGGGCATAGTTTATCAACGCTTGTTCCAAAAGCACCGCCTCGTTCTTGAGAAAATAGAATTTTGCGCCCGCCACTTTTGCTCCGCGTTCAAAATCAATCAAATCAAGATTTTTCATCAATTCTTCGTGCCCTTTCGGCTCGAAATCAAACTTCGGCGGCTCGCCGTATCTTTCGATTTCTTTGTTTTCCGAATCATCCTTCCCGATCGGTGAATCGGAGTGGGTCATATTTGGAATCCGGATGATCAGCTTTTTCCATTCTTTTTCGACCTCTTCGAATTCAGGCTCCAGTTTGTCCAAATTGTCTTTGATACCCTTCCCCTCAACGATTAAGCTTTCTTTATCATCGCCCGATTTCATTTTTTCGTTGATCTCGTTCTTTTTTTCTTTCAAATCCCCTATTTCGGCAATAAATTTTCGCCTTTTTTCATCCAATTCCAAAAGCCGGTCCACATCGCACTTGATGTTGCGCAATTCGCAATTTTTCTTCACAGCCTCCTTGTTTTCCCGGATGAATTTGATATCAAGCATAGAATTAATTCGATTTTTTATCTTTTTCAAACATTGCTTCGCTTACGGACCGAAGCGTATTTTCAATTTGAACAAGTTCTGCTGATAATTTGGCTCTCTTTATTTCCAAATTTTTTTGCAAATTGTCCAATTGTTCGGGGCTCATCACTTGCAATTTTTTGTATGCATCCGCCGTCGTATAATAATCACCGAGAACATTCTCTTCAAATTTGCGAGCTTCATCCAATTCACTTTCTTCTTCCGATTCAAAATTATTCATATTTTCACAATTTATTTTTCTTTCATCGGCGGAAAAATGACCGTTTCGCGAACTGATTTATTCATCAGAAACGCAAACAGCCTTTCGCTCATTCCGAATCCGAAGGCCGGCGGCATGCCATATTCAAGCGCTTCAACAAAATCTTCGTCAAGCATCTGCGCTTCTTTGTCGCCGGCCGCTCGCAATTTCATCTGATCTTCGAACCGAGCACGCTGGTCAATCGGATCATTCAGCTCCGCAAAACCATTGCCCAGCTCTCCCCCTCCCGCCAAAACCTGCATCCGCAGAACTTTCCGCGGGTCTTTGGGATCTTTTTTTGCCAGCGGCGAAATCTCAATCGGATGCCCGACCAAAAAACAAGGCTGGATCAATTTCGGCCGGACGGTTTTTTTATATATCGTGTCGATCATCCTTCCCTTACCATAGTTTTTGTCATACTTTATCCCCAGCTCGTCCGCTTTTTTCTGCAAATCGGATACTGATATATCCTCGTCGAGATCAATTCCGGTTTCTTGCATGAAGAGAGAAAAATAATCTTTTGCTTCCCATTTCTTGCCCCAATCGATCTTGTTTCCCTCATATTCCGTTTCCATTTTCCCAGAAATTTCTTTCACAATTTCTTTGTACATTTCCTCAACCAGATTCATCCCCTTCTCAAGATCCGAATAAGCTTCATAAAATTCGAGGTCGTCATATTCCTGCAAATGCTCGCGATCGATGCCTTCGTTTCGAAAAAGCCGGCCGATTTCAAAAACTTTTTCGTATCCCCCGACCAAGAGGCGTTTCAACGGCAATTCAAGGGAAATGCGCATGAAATAGTCGCGATCAAGCGCATTATGATGCGTGACAAACGGCTCGGCGTCGGCTCCTCCCGGAATATTCTCGAGCACAGGAGTTTGGACTTCCAAAAAACCATTTTTAGCGAGAAAATTCCTCGCAGTTTGCCAAAATATATTCTTCTTGCGGAAAAGTTCGCGCATTTCGGGATTCATCATAAGGTCGAGATAGCGGCGCCGCAAAAGTTCCTCTGTGTCCTTCACTCCAAAATATTCCGTCGGCACAGGCGCCAGGCTTTTGCTCAAAATTTTCCATTCCGAAACTTCAAGAGTGATTTCTTCTGTTTTCGTTTTGAACAATTTTCCCTTCACTTCGACAAAATCGCCGATTTCAACTGCATCGACGAAAAGCTTGTATTTTTCCGGATCAATGTTTTTCTTGCTTAAAAAAACCTGAATCTTTCCGGATTCGTCTTCGATGTGCGCAAAGGCCGAACCACCCATCGGACGAAAAGAGCGCACCCGCCCTACCAAAACTATCTGCTTGTCTTGCAATTCACCATATTTATCAACCGCCGCTTTGTTCTCCATCGTCCGCCCGGTTTTTTCGGGATAAGGATCAAAGCCGGCTTTCCGCAGGTTTTCCAGTTTTTTAAGTTTTATTTCCTTGATTTCGTCAAGCATATTAAGCAAAAATTGAAAATTACTAACACTGATATTATAGCTTTTTTATATAAAAAAACAAGAGACACGGCCTGAGCCTGTCTCTTGCATATATATTGATCACTATCCCTTGTTCGTTGATCACTGACGGTTAGCTCACTTCCAGCACCGTATATTCTCTTTCTCCCGCCGGCGTGTTGACTTTCACCTTTTCACCCGCGCTTTTCCCCATCAAGGCCTGGCCGATCGGCGATTCATTGGATATTCTTCCGCCCAGCGGATCGGCTTCATTCGAACCGACAATGCAAAAGGACTGCTCATCGCCGTTGAATTTCACTTTGATTTTGGATCCCATCTGGACAACATTGCTGCCCGCTTCAAAGCTCGAGACCTGCGAAGTGCGGATATCATTTTCAAGTTCCATTATCCGGCGCTCATTGTCCGCCTGCTGGCGCTTGGCTTCCGAATATTCCGCGTTCTCGCTCAAATCGCCCTGCTCTTTAGCTTCCTTGATGATCTCCGCGATCTTCTGGCGCATTTCGGTCTTCCGCATCGCCAGCTCTTCTTCCAATTTTTTGAACCCTTCCGGGGTGAGAAATTTTGTCATTTGTTTTAGCTAAAGGATATAACGATTAGAATAATAGTCGAAA
>DATGZC010000092.1:0-4145 GCA_035297345.1 Bathyarchaeia archaeon | reverse complement strand
GATTCCGAACAAGAATTTGAGCATCCGCGAGGGGGCCGTGAAACCTTGGAATATCACTGGGGTCAGAAACGGCGCCGCTTCGCGCCTGGAGCAGATGCTTGAGAAACTGTCCCATGATTTTGGATTTTCACTTGACGTGCCGGTGAAAAAACTGGATAAGAAAGTTTTGGACGTCGTTCTCCGCGGGGCGCGCGATTTTGAAGGAGTGATTCCGGCGCTTGAGAAAAAATATAAGGAAGCCAATTCCGATTTTTCCCGGGGTGAAGCGGAAAAATATATGATTGTGAAGACGTGCCCGGTGTGCCTTGGACGGCGCCTCAAAAAAGAATCCTTGGCGGTTCAAATTGATGGAATGTCGATTGCTGATTTTTGCGAAACGAGCCTTGATCAATTGAGGAAAAAATTGGGCGAGCTCGAGAATATAGCCGGCCTTCCCGATTTTGGGAAACAAATGGCCCGCGAAATTCTTGCCGAGGCCGGGAAAACTATCCACAATCTTTGCGAAGCGGGGCTCGGTTACCTCACGCTCGCGCGCAACGCCAACTCTCTCTCGGGAGGGGAGGCGCAAAGGGTGCGTTTGGCGGTCCAAATCGGATCCGGGCTCACGGGCATCCTCTATATCCTCGACGAACCGTCAATCGGTCTTCATGAGCGGGACACCGAAAAATTGATCGGCGTTTTCAAAAAGCTGCGCGAAGAAGGAAACAGCGTGATCGTAGTCGAGCACGACGGACAGATCATGAAAGCGGCGGACTGGATCATCGATATGGGGCCGGGCGCGGGAGAAGCCGGGGGAGAAATAATCTTTTCGGGACCAGCCAAAAAATTGCAGACGGCAGCGACTGAAACGGCGAAATATTTGAGCGGGAAGAATAAAGTTTTTGTGAAAAAAGATTTTCGAAAAGGAAACGGGAAGAAAATCGCGATCATTGAAGCTTCGGAAAACAATCTGAAAGACATCACTGTTTCTGTCCCGCTCGGAAAATTGTCCGTGATCACCGGTGTTTCAGGGTCCGGAAAAAGTTCGCTCGTGAGCGATATTCTTGGAAAGGCTCTTCGCAAACACTTTTTCCGCGCGAAGGATCCGGCGGGAACCCACAAGCGCATCTCGGGCCTTGAAAATATATCCAAAGCCATCGAGATCGATCAATCGCCGATCGGGCGCACGCCGCGGTCGAACGCGGCCACCTATACGGGCGTATTTTCGCACATCCGTGAAATTTTTGCCGGCCTTCCCGAGGCGCGCCGGCTTTCACTCAACCCGACGCATTTCAGCTTCAATATGAAGGGCGGGCGATGCGAAATCTGCCAAGGAGAAGGGCAGAAAAAAATTGAAATGCATCTTTTGCCGGATATCTACGTCCCCTGCGAGGCCTGCGGCGGGACGCGCTTCAGCCGGAAAGTTTTGACGGTGGAATATCAGGGGGCAAATATCGCTGAAGTGCTCGATATGAGCGTTGATTATGCTTGGCGTTTTTTCCAAAACCATCCGCTGGTCGCAGAAAAACTGGAAACATTGAACCGGGTGGGACTTGGATATCTGAAGCTCGGCCAATCTGCCATGTATCTCTCGGGAGGGGAAGCGCAGAGGATCAAGCTGGCGACCGAATTGGCGCGGCGGACAAACGGAAAAGCTTTGTATATTCTCGACGAGCCGACGATTGGTCTTCATTTCGGTGACGTGGCGAAACTTTTGCGGATCCTAGACGAGCTGGTGCAAAAAGGGAACACGGTTCTCATCGTCGAGCACAATCTCGACGTCATCCGTGCGGCGGATTGGGTGGTCGAACTCGGACCGGAGGGCGGCGATGCGGGAGGGCAGGTCGTTTTCGAGGGAACGCCGAAGGAAATGAAGAAGGCGAAGACGTGGACGGGGAAATACCTGCGGTAATTTCGAATTTCCAATTTTGAATTTTGAAATAATAACCCAATACCTAAATGTTTCAAAATTATATCATTCAAAATTGATTCAAAACTCTAAATTCAAAATTTAAAATTGTGTCATCTGAAATTTCCAATAATATTTTAAACTCAATCATCTACTACGATATCTTAAGCTATCCGCTCACCGCCTTTGAGGTCTGGAAGCATCTTTTGGCAGAAAAAAGTTTCACATTGGGCGAAGTTATCGAGGAGTTGGACAGCTATAAATTAAAAGGCCGCATCGAAGAATTTCGCGGTTTTTATTTTCTCAAAGGCCGCCGTGATTTGGTCGGCCGGAGAATCCAGCGCGACAAGAATTCGATTGTGAAATTTGCTATCGCCGAGCGCGTGGCGCGCTGGCTGAGATTCGTGCCGTTCGTCCGGATGGTGGCAGTCACCGGGACGCTAGCGATGAAAAATTGCGAGAAGAATTCAGACATTGATTTTTTTGTCGTTCTCGAAAAAGGAAGAATTTTCACAGGGAGACTGCTTGTAACGGCGCTGGTGCATCTTCTGGGCAAGCGGCGATATGGGAAAAACATCAAAAACAGGATTTGCCTCAACTATTTCGTGGCGACCGAAAGTCTTCGGATCGAGCGGCAAGACTTGTTCGCGGCGAACGAATATAGCTTTATATATCCTCTTTTCGGCCTGGACGTTTTCGAAGATTTTTGTGAGACAAATTTGGACTGGATCAAAAAATTCAAGCCGAATTGGGAAATTCCGTATATCGAACCGGCGAGATATTGTGTCGAGCACAGCATTTTCAGCTCCGATCTTCAGAAGCTGTCCGGGGTCTTGATAAACCGGCTTTGGGGTGATAGACTGGAATCCTGGCTCGGGCAGAAGCAAATTGCGCGCATCCGGCGCAATCCGCTCACAAAAAAAGAAGGCGCGTATATCGAAGCGACGGAAGAAAATTTGATATTCCTTCCCGTCCCGCAAGGCGTGCGGATCGAGGAGGAGTGGCAAAGGAGAATCAAATCTTGACAGGAAAATTCATTTTTCTATAATAAGAATTGGCAGTCTGGTACTGCGAGTGCTAATCAATAATAAAAAACATATGGCCAAGCAAATACGATTTGACGAAGATGCTCGTCGCAGAATCAAATCCGGAATCGACAAAGTTGCCGATGCGGTGCGGGTGACGCTCGGTCCCAAAGGGCGGAACGTCGTTCTTGACCGCGGATTCGGCTCTCCGATGGTGACGAACGATGGCGTGACAATCGTCAAAGAGATCGATCTAGAGGACAAATTCGAGAATATCGGAGCGGAGTTCCTGAAAGAGGTCGCCAACAAGACGAACGACGCGGCCGGCGATGGAACGACCACCGCGACGATTCTCACCCAATCAATTGTCGAGTTTGGGGCAAAATTCATTTCCAAAGGAGTGAATGTCATCGAACTCAAGAAAGCGCTGATGGCGCTTACGGAAAATATTTCGAAGAACCTGATAGAAAAATCAAAGAAGGTCAAAGGTGATGCCATTGAACAAGTGGCGACTATTTCAGCCCAAGACCCCGAAGTCGGAAAGATGATTGCCAAAGTGATCGAAAAAGTCGGGAAAGAAGGCGTGATCACAGTGGAGGAGTCGCAGACGTTCGGCCTTGCAGAAGAAGTCGTCGAGGGGATGAAATTCGACAAAGGATACATTTCGCCGTATATGATCACGAGCGCCGAGTCGATGGAAGCCGAGCTCAAAGATCCGCAGATTCTTGTCACGGACAAAAAAATATCTTCCGTCCAAGAGATCTTGCCGATCCTTGAAAAGATTGCGCAGACTGGCAAAAAAGAAATGGTGATCATTGCGGAAGATGTCGAGGGCGAGGCTTTGACGACACTGGTGGTGAATAAATTGAGAGGCATACTGAACGTTCTGGCGGTGAAAGCGCCCGGATTCGGCGACAGCCGCAAGGCGATGCTTGAAGATATTGCGGTTCTCACGGGCGGACAGGTCATTTCTGAAGAGCGCGGCATGAAACTCGAGAATGCGACTCTCGAAGATCTTGGAAAAGCCGGGAGAATCGTTTCGACGAAAGACGATACGACCCTTGTCGACGGAAAAGGAAAGAAAAAAGATATCGAAGCGCGGGTCGCCCAGCTGAAAACCCAAATTGAAAAAGCAACTTCGGATTTTGACAAAGAGAAATTGCAGGAACGGCTCGGAAAATTGTCAGGCGGAGTGGCGGTCATCAAAGTGGGCGCGGCCACCGAAGTCGAAC
>DATGZC010000091.1:0-15293 GCA_035297345.1 Bathyarchaeia archaeon | reverse complement strand
ACCGCGGCGGGCCAGGCGATTCATTTCAAGGAAACGGATGTGCGCGGCATGGGCCGGACGGCCGCCGGTGTTCGGGGAATCCGGCTCGGGAAGAACGACGAAGTGGTTGGAATGGATGTGGTCCTCAAAAACCAGAAAGGCAACCAGCTTTTGATCCTCACTGGAAACGGATTCGGAAAAAGAACGGATCTCAAGTCATACAAAATTCAGAAGCGCGGCGGCTCCGGAATCAAAACGGCCAAAATCACTCCCAAGACCGGGAAATTAGTCTCAGCGCATATCATCAATCTCGACAATCTTGAAACGGATCTCATCGCGAGCTCCGCCAACGGCCAAATCATCCGCGTGCCGCTCAAAAGCATCTCCTCCCTCGGCCGGGCGACCCAGGGCGTGCGCGTCATGCGCCTCAACGGCGCGGACATTATCGCGGCGACGGCAGTGTTGTAAAATTATTTCAAATTTATTGATAAAGGCGGCCTTAGGAAGGTCGCTTTTTGTCACAACATATAGTACTGCTGACATAATTTCCAATTTCCAAATCTCAATATCCAACAAAATCACAAATCATTAAATGTCAAAAAATTTGGATTTGGTGCTTTGGATTTTGTTTGTCATTTGGATTTTGGCATTGGGATTTCGCATTTGTACTCTTTTCCTATTTATTGTAAAATTGAGGTAGAGCTAAGCTTCAAAATAAAACAAAATGAACAAAAAAATATCGGTCATTTTCTCTTTTGTGCTCGTCCTTGCGATCGTGGTTCTTTCGGGTTGCGGATGCGCGAACAATTCGGCGACCAACTACGAGGTGCGCCTCGAAGTATGGGGGCTCGATGATTCGGATTCGATGGTCAAGGCTATCAGCGAGTATCAAAAAAGAAATCCGCGCGTCAAAGAAATCGTCTACAAAAAAGTGACTGTTGATACATACGAAAACGATTTGATGGACGCGCTTGCCACAGGGAACGGTCCGGATATTTTTCTTGTCCACAATACTTGGCTTTCAAAACACCAAGACAAGCTGGCGCCGGCTCCGGTTGACAACCTTTCGAGCGCTCAAGCTCCTATCCTCACCCCGAAACAAATCCAGGATCAGTTTGCCGATGTCGTAACTTCAGATTTTGTCTCGGATGGAAAAATATATGCCCTGCCGCTCTCGGTCGATTCGCTGGCACTCTTCTACAACAAAGATCTGTTCAATCAGGCCGGAATTTCGGTTCCTCCCGCCACCTGGCTCGATTTTGACGAGGCGGCGCGCAAAATAACCCGCATCGATTCTCTCGGGAATATCACTCTTTCCGGAGCGGCGATGGGAATGTCGAGCGAAGCGAGCCCCGGCACGGGAAAAATCAATCGGGGGACGGATATCTTGACGCTTCTCATGATGCAATCGGGAGCGAATATGATCAATCCGAAAAACGGCCAGGCCGGTTTCGCTGATTTCACTGATTCGACTTTTGGAGGCCAAATTTCTCCGGGAGAATCGGCGTTGAGCTACTATACGAAATTTGCAGTTTCCTCCCCTTCAAACGTCCAGTATTCATGGAATTCCCTTCAGCACAATTCGATAGACGCTTTTATCGAGGGAAAGACGGCAATGATGATCAACTATTCCTGGCAGATTCCGAAAATCCAATCCAAGGCGCCGAAATTGAATCTCGGAATCACACCTGTCCCTCAAAACAAAGATCAAAGCGGCAACGGGATGAATATAGATTTCGCAAACTACTGGGGCTATGCAGTTTCGAAAAACAAGACGCTGAACCAGAACTTTGTGAAGGAAGCGCAACAAAACAGACGGACTTATGCAACGGATGATCAGCGGATTGCCGAAGCCTGGAAATTCACCCGCTATCTCACCATGTCGCAATCAGCGAGCGCCGATCTTCCGGTCGCCCCGGCCACCGCCGACAGCGCCAAGTTTGATCCGGCGGCGGACTACACGGCGAGCCAGCAAAAACCGGCGGCGCGCCGCGATCTCATCGAAAAGCAAAAAACAGACATCCTGCTTGCTTCTTTTGCGTCTGGCAATCTCATCGCCAAATCCTGGCCCCAGCCTGACAATCTTGCGGTTGAGAGAATTTTTGATGATATGATCGACAATGTCGTTCTCAAAAATATGAAAGTCCACGATGCGATTCAGCAGGCGCAAAACGGCGTCGATGTGCTGATGAGGAAATAAAAATATTCTACAAATCCTCCCCTCCTCAGTTGAGGAGGGGGCAGGGGGAGGTGTTGCTTCAATCTGCTGGACTCTCAACACCCCTCTGTCCTTCGGACATCTCCCCTCATCTGAGGGGAGAAGGATAAAGAAATATTTATTCAATGAAAAAAAATAGCAAAAAAAAATTTATCTTAAAATCATTTTTTTTGGCGTGCCTGTTGATTTTTTCTTTCAGTATCGTTCAAAGCGCTTCCGCCCAAGCTTTGGTTCCTTGCGGGATCGGTCCGGGGAATGCAAGTTGCACGCTTTGCCATCTCATCCTCGGTTTCAAAAATATATATGATTATCTCTTTAAGATTCTCTTGGTTGCCACGACGGTGGTGATTGTCGTGGCGGGCGTGATGTATATGATTTCGAGCGGCGACAAGGGAATGCTCGACAAGGCAAAATCAGCCCTCACTTATGCCCTCACAACGATAATCCTGGCGCTCCTCGCTTGGCTCATCATCAACACGGTTCTCAACGCCCTCGGATACAACAAATCGGGCAGTTGGTGGAATTTTTCCTGCGACACGACGCAATCGGCGCCGCAGATGAGCAGCGCGGGTCCGGGCGGAGCGACCTTGCCGGCGCCAGGCCAAAGGGTTGCAAACACAACGCAGGGAGATGGGACGTGCGGAGGAACAAAAGCAATTGTGGAGGACAAAGCCAATTGCACGCGCACTTCTAAAGCTTTGGATGACGTCCTGGCTTGCATAGGCAAATCTATGGGAACTATTAGTGCTAGCCCGGCGAACAACATTTATTCTCAAGTTCTAGACCACAATCCTTTCAAGATAAATCGAGTTTTAGCCGCCGGAAAATTATCAATTGGAATTGGCATTGACTACAACGGGCATGTGACAAATTCTTGCCATTATGGAGGGGTGTATTGTCAAGGGCAAGCCAACGCCGCTGATTTGCATGGCGACCTTCCGACGATTCGCAATGCGGCGATCAGTTGTGGCGCCGACTCGGTTATATCTGACGGGACGGCATATTTCGGAGGCAACAGCAAAAGTGCGTCAGATCATACGAAGCACGTACACTTGAGTGTAAACAACGCCGCCTGCGGATGTGACTATATGAAATAAATCAACAAAATGAAAAAAAATATTCTCATAACAATTGTTGTATCCGCAGTGATTATATTCAGCGGACTGTTTTTCTGGATAAAATCCGGCATAAAAGAAGAAGCGAAAGAGCAGAATGAAACGCAGGTAGCATCGCAGCTTCCGGCAAATTTGCCTGTGAATAGCCCCTCGCAAAAACCGGTCGCTGTGTCAGCCGAAGAGACCGCAAAAGACAGCGTCGTCCGGGTTCAAGATGTCAACAACGAAAATCAAATACAAAACGCCTACAAAAAATATATCAATCAAGATTTGAATGCTTTTCCGTCTTATCTCAAAACCGGAATATCACAAGATTATCCAATCAACGATGAAAATGGAAAGATGGCGAGTCTGCAAATGTTTCTTTCTTCAATCGACGCTCAAATCAATCCGCAGATCAAACAGATGATCAGCTCCAAATATTATGGGATGTTTTATTGCATAAACATCCAAAAGCAAAAAGAATTTGGAATAACCTTTGACGCAGGATACGGAGATTCAAAAGATTTGAAGATTGAGGGATTGGAAGCAAAGGCGAATATGAAAAAATGGGAACCTTTTATGCTGAAAGATCTTCACAATATTCTCTTTCCCTCAAATCAATTGAGCGAAGCCGAATTGGGCCAGACAGTATCTTTCCAAGACGGAGAGTTTCGCTATGCCACCGTCAATGTTTCCGGGGAGAAGAACTCCATAAACTACACAGTGGAAACGCATGAGGATAGCTCCGTTAACAGAATTTATATTACTACATCTCAAGCTTGTCTCAGAAAAGCCCTGGACAACTTATTTGACTATTAATAAAAATAAATGAAAAAAACGATCTTTCTATTTGTTTTCAGTTGTGTTTTTGCCATAAGCGCTTCATTTGTCCTTGCTGCCGGAGAAGTGACGCCAAACCCGGCTGTCCCCGGGAGCGGAATGATAGTGCCGGGAAGTTCCACTGGAGCGACACAGGGTTCTGCCTTGCCAACCACCAGTTCAGGCAGCTTTATCAATCCGATCGGTCCCACGACGATCGAAGGAGTGCTGGGGAATATCATGAGTTATCTTCAGAAAATCGCGGGGACTATCGCGGTGATTTTCATCATCATCGGAGGCATTATGTATATGGTCACGGGCGGATCGAAAGATACTGAACGAGCGAAGAAAACGGTTATTTTTGCGATCGTGGGGCTCGCGATCGTGCTTGCCGCTCCCCTTTTCTATCAAGAGATCAAAGCGGTCCTTTCAGGCAACAATCCCGGTTCGGCGCTTCAGCAGATTTTGCTGAATATTTTGAAACTTCTTTTGGCGATTGTCGGTTTTCTTGCTATAATAATGATGGTAGTCGGAGCGATTTGGATGCTCACGGCCGTTGGTGACGATGACCGGTATGAGCTGGGCAAAAAGACGGCCGGATACGCCATTCTTGGCCTCGTGATCGCGCTCTCGGCACTCATCATTGCCAATCAGGTGACCAGTTTGATCGGCGGCGGAAGCGTAGCACCGAATAATCCGGCCCTGCCTGCCTCATCCTTGCCTTCGGGTTGGAATCGCGGCGGACAGGATTAGACTGCCATCCGCGCCCAGCCTTCATGTTGAGTAATTGGTTATTCTAATAAAAATTCTATTGATCATTGATCTATGGTCACTGATCATTGCAAACGAAGGGAGGTGAATCTATGAAAAGAAAAATAAAAATAGTCGCATCACACATCATTTCTGCCATGTTTTTCGTGCCAGTCGCAGCTTTGGCGCAATTTCAGGCGCCGGCCGGGACGAATTTGCCACAAGCGTCCATTTTTGACATCATTCGGAATGTGATGTTCTATCTCCTGGCGATTCTTGGTTTCATTGCGGTCATCGGTTTTGTTATCAGCGGTATCTTGTATCTTGTCGCCGCCGGAGACGAGGACGCACAGGCCAGAGCCAAGCGGGCGATGATCTATTCTATCACAGGCGTGATCGTGGGCTTGGTCGGGCTTGTCATTCTTTTTGCTGCCAACAGACTTCTCAACGCTCAAAATCAGTTCTAGCGAAATATTGAAACTCGAGTTTTCGTATCCCCCCTCTCGCGAGAGGGGGGATTTGTTTTACACGGATATTTATGCTAAAATCAAATCAATCTAACACTTAGCAAAAAATATGCAAAAACAAAAAAGACAAATTGCGAAATTTGGTTTGAAAATATCTAGCGTCTTTTTCTCTCTGCTTGCGGGCACGCAAACAGCTTTTGGCCAGTGGAATGTGAACAACTATGATATGACCCAGCTCCCAAGGGCATCGGTCCTGCAAATAATCACAAACATTGTCTCATGGCTTTTGATGATCATCGGGCTTGTTGCCATCATCGGTTTCGTCATTTCCGGAATACTCTATCTCACCGCGGCCGGCGATGAAGACGCGCAGAAGAGGGCCAAGCGAGCAATGATATATTCCATTACGGGAGTGCTCGTCGGGTTGGCCGGACTGGTTGTCCTTTATGCCGCCAACAATCTGCTCTGGGCGAGACCTATATAATTTTTGTTCTGAAAAAATGAAAAAGAATATATTATCAAAATTTGTTTTCACAGCTCTTGCTTTTTTTGCGGCTGCGCTTTCTGTGAGCGCCGAGGGCGTACCGCTCCCCACGAATGTCGGGTTGCCTTCGGGAACTTTGGCCGGCGTGATCGCCAATTTCACAAATTGGATTTTGGGGATTTTCGGTTTCTTGGCGATCATCAGCTTCATTGTGAGCGGTATTATGTATTTCTTGGCGATTGGCGATGAAAAAGCCCAGGAGAAGGCCAAAAATCAAATGACTTGGTCAATCATGGGAGTGGTGATCGGTCTCATCGGGTTGGTTGTTATCCGCGCGGTCGATGCATTCCTCCGAGCAAGTTCAGGAATATAGTTTTCCGTGAAACATTTGCAAAAGAAAAAGGCGTGTCCCGTGGGACACGCCTTTTGTTTGATCCGCTTTGAGTGTTGCTCAAAGTGGATTTGTCACTTCCGGTAGATCATTTCAATGCTGACGCAGTGGATGGTCATATTGTCGCCTCCTAATGAGGAAACTTCAATATTATTGATACCGGATGGATTGAAATAATCTGGACTGCCTACTTCTCCTGCCTCAAAGAGGACAATGTTAGTTGGGATTGGAGATCCCGGATGCACTAGAGACTTTGTCCATTGTCCATTGATTTTGATAAGAATAGTGGCAGTCTTCTCTTGCCTGATCTTTGCCACGACGTGGAATACGGCGTCGTTTCTCCATGGCATGTCATGGGTTTTGAAAAATGCCCGTCCTTCTCTTTGCACTCCAATGAAACCTTCGTCGTTGAAAATTCCGTCACCTCCGATGAGGTCGAGACCGCGTCGCTCAATATTCGGTTGAAGTTTCCATTTTGGAGCGGGCGCGACGACTTGCGCCGGCGGTGGGGCTGTTCGCCAAGATGCAATCCAGGGAGTCACAAGGAGAACAGAAATTGGAATCCAGATGAGTCTCCTGATCCAGAGGCTCCTTACGGTTAGCTTGGTGGTGGCCGGCGCGGGAGCAGATTTTGCGGAATCGGTATCAGGTGAGGTTTTTGAGGAATCGTCTGTTGTCGCAGGCCGCCTCTGTTGCGCTCGGCGGACGGACGTGAGCGTGACCGTGGTGATTATTACCAGCGAAATAATTATTGATATTGCAATCACTTTGATCCTCCCTTGCCGAAAATCATAGATTTGAGGGCATCCTCTAGTCCGGCGCCAAACAGATTTATGGAGCTGACTTTTTCAAGGGCGGCCAAACCCTTGTTTCTAAATAAGAAATCTTGAGCCTGATCGTATGTCAGATCATGACCAAGTTCTTTTGCTTTTTTGATGATGGCTTCTATGGGAGTGAACATCGCCTCTCCAGTATCCATGGCGGCACGCTTTGCGACTTTCGCGGCATTTTCTGTTTCACGCTCCGTAATTACTGATTGTGGAATGTCGGTATCTTCATACCGTACTCGCACAATTTCCAGACCGACCTGAAGAATTGATTCCTTGTTCAGCATAGTCAGGTCCTTCAGACCGATGTTCTTAGGATCAATATTATTCGGATCGAGAAACAACCCATCGAGTATGTTTGATCCTTGCTCGGCCAACGCTTCATCAAGCGTCCTTTGCTGGAGGTATTTAGAGGTTGCGGCATCCATTGTCGCCTCAAGCCAACTCTCAGGATCTTCCACGTTGTATGAGAAAGCTCTGATGCTGTCGCCCAATGACCACGCTTGACCCAAGCCATATTTATCGTCTGTAAGATCACTTTTATGACCGGGGTAGATTCGGTAGTAAACCTTCACTTGGACGGGGGCGGAAACGCCTCCTTCAAAGTCGATAGGCTTTGTTGTTCCGTCAGGTCTTTTTTCATCCCGAAAAAGCTGGATTGACCGTTGAAATAACGGAACTTTTTTGATGAGCTTCTCGATAAATCCGGGAAAACAACGAGTTGTCAAGCCAGCATAGGCTATGCCTTTTTCGTCCTGAAATTTGCCCAGCCATTCGTAGACATATGCCCATGTCTGAGGAATGACGTCAATGCCGCTATAAATATAGACCGAAGTCCAAAAAGTAAAACCGGCCAATGCCCCATAGAACATATAAGAATGTGCATAGGGGATAAAAGCGATTGAAAGAAGGCCAAACACGGAGGAAATTACCATGCCGACATAAAAAACCGGCTCCTGAAGAAAGCGAAATAATCCCATTTGTTTCATCTCATTTCACCTCATATAATTTTTTAAAGAGCCCGAAAGGGTCTTTGCTTACCTTTCTAACGCCTAATTTTTCGGCCTTAGCCGAGATTTCAGCATCAGGGGATTATATCACTTTTTGACTTGTTTGTCAATATGCGCTATATTACCCTAGTTGCTATTATATATACGTAATTGATGTCGGGCGAGTGGTGAAATTGGCAGACACGCCAGCCTTAGGAGCTGGTGGGGCAACCCGTGGAGGTTCGAGTCCTCTCTCGCCCACAATGAAGATTATTTTCGAAAACCAGGATATTATCGTCGTGGACAAGCCGGCCGGACTGGCCGTTCATCCCGGCGTCGGAACCGAAGAAAAAACTTTGGTTGATTTTTTGCTTGAAAAATTTCCGGAAATAAAAACAGTCGGGGATGTACCTGAGATCCGTCCGGGAATCGTCCATCGGCTCGACAAGGAAACGTCCGGCGTGATGGTGGTGGCGCGGAATCAAAAAACTTTCGAGTATCTCAAAGATTTGTTTAAAAATAGAAAAATCGAAAAAAAATATCTGGCGCTGGTTTTTGGCACGCTGAAAGAAAAAGAAGGAAAAGTCGAAGGCGAGATGGGAAGATCAAAAAAAGATTTCCGGAAGCAATCTTTGGTCCGCGGAAAAATATCCGTGCGGAAGGAAAGATATTCGCTGACACACTACGCAGTCAAAAAAGAATTTGAAAAATATTCTCTTCTCGAAGTCTCTCCCAAAACCGGCCGAATGCACCAGATCCGCGTGCATCTCCATTCGATCGGCCATCCGATCGTCGGGGACAAAAAGTATACTTTCAAAGCCTTCAAAAATATTTCCGCGCCGCGGATGTTTCTTCATGCCAGTTCGTTGAGCTTCACCGGCCCGGACGGCGAAAAATATTTCTTCGAAAGCGAACCGCCGAAGGAATTTGGTGAAATAAAATAAAAATTTTCTTGCAAGCTGGTTGTATATAGTAGATAAACGTATTTGAAACCGGCATGGAGTTCCACGACAAAATAACCAGCCATGAGAAAGCTGGCTGGAAGACGAGGTTTGCCAAAGAAATAACAGAGTATCTGATAAACGTCATTTATCTGGCCATCTTTTTTGGGGTGTTTGCTTGGTACCGGCGATTCGTTTTGGCCGAATACCAAATCGACTATTTCGATTATGGCGCCAGCTTGGTTGAAGCCCTGGTGCTGGCGAAAGTTGTGATGATCGGAGACATCATGCGCCTCGGCCGTCGCCTCAAATGCAAGCCGTTGCTTCTCACGACTTTGTATAAATCGCTAGTTTTCGCAATTTTTGTCGCGATCTTCACAATAGTCGAATATGCCTTGCGGGGCATATTCAGCGGGAAAGGATTTGCCGCCGCCATTGCTGAGAACAGGAATGACTTGATTTCTCGAAATATATTAATCTTCTTTGCGTTTATTCCCTTTTTCGCCTTCAAAGAACTCGAGCGGATCTTGGGCGAAAAGAAAATCAAACAACTTTTTCTCGGCAAAACCACCTAACAAAAAAAATCCTCCAGAGAGGATCTTTTTGTTTCGCGGAGCGAGTGAGCGGAATCGAACCGCCGTTTTGTGCTTGGCAAGCACATGTACTAACCATTGTACTACACTCGCTTAGTTTATTCTTTGCTAAATAAGTCAATCCAAACAAAAATCTTTTCCTTCAGTCCGCAACTTCTTGGAACCCTGATTGAGCAAATCCCATTCTCCAATCTCCTGGTTGGATGCTTACCGTATATAACTTGCGTTTTGTTGAATTGATTTATTGGCAATTTGGTTTCTTTGCTCCAATACTTCTTGCATTTACTATCGGAAAGATCCGGGTATATAGTCAAATGTGCCTTAATGTCGCTTCTAGGAACTTTCAATATTTCTACGACAAACTTGCAAAATAGGCTTATCATTCGTGGATCCGTATTGGTGAGTCGGGTGGTGTTTTTTAACTTGCTGTCGCCTTCTCCCCAGTACAACATGAGTCCGGCGATAAATGTCGGATTTTTTCTTAGCTTTGGGAATTCTTCAGCGGCCTCTTTTTTAAAATCTTCTCGCCATTTCAACCATCTTTCTTTGTTGGCTTTAATTACTTTTTTAATCCTTTTTCTCGATAGTTTTACGGATCTTTCAGTCAGGTTATCTTTTATTTTTTCCGACCATTGCAAATTCTTAAACCAATAATGCATAGTACTCTTGGGAATGCCTAATTTTCTGCTGATTTCTTTATAGCTCTTCCCTTTCTTGCGCATGTCTATAGCTAAATGTTGGTCATTTCTCATTATATTTCGAACTAATGAAGATTATAATAATATCATATCACACTAGTTCTAATTGTAAAAGTGCTAATCTTGTTTTTTGGTGCCGGGCCCCAGAATCGAACTGGGCACACAAGGATTTTCAGTCCTCTGCTCTACCACTGAGCTAGCCCGGCATTAAATATTATTGTGGGCGCGAGAGGACTCGAACCCCTGACCCTCTGTTTGTAAAACAGACGCTCTAACCAGCTGAGCTACGCGCCCTTTATATCTATCGTTTTTATTATTGAATTTCTGATTTTTCGACCAACACCTGTTTTATAAAAATTCTCTCGCCTAAGAGCATCGGCAGAAGGGCTTGTTTTCTTTTGCCCATTTCGTTAGTCCGTTGTTGTGTTCGCCCAGTCGTTCACTCGGATGCTTTTCTGTCATTCCAGTATATATTTTTTCGTTCTTCAAACTTTTAATAAAATAAACATAAAACATGATCATTTTCTAGCTCCAACCTCCGCCAGAGGCGGATCAGCCTCTGGCTGAAGCTGAGCTAATCGTCCACCCTGTGCCGTGAGGGAGACTCGAACTCCCACGCCCTAATGGACACCAGCCCCTCAAGCTGGCCCGTCTACCGATTCCGGCACCACGGCATCTTTGGCAAAACAAAGAGAAACTATTCCTCTTTCTTTTCTTGCGTGTTTTCTTCAATTTTATCCTCGGTATTTTTTTTCGGCTCCGCTGACTCTTCTTCTGTTTCTTCTTCCGGCTTTTCTTCTTCTGCGACGAACTTGGCCAGCTCTTTGGTCTTCAATTTTGAAATGCGCATCCCCTTTTCTCGGAGATAATAGAGCTTTGCCCGGCGCACCTTGGCTTGTTTCACGATCTCAATCTTTGAAATGGCCGGTGAAAGAAGCGGAATGGTGATTTCCACACCGGTGCCATAGGAAACTCGCCTGACGGTGGCCATTGGCGAAGAACTTTGCCGTCCCTTTACACCGACAACGATACCTTCAAAAACCTGGATTCTTTCTTTTTCTCCTTCTTTGATTTTTCGATGAATTTTGACGATATCCCCCGCTTTGAGATCCGGCCTTTTCATGGACGTGCGAACTTTGGCGTTGAATTGCTGAACTTTCTCCATTCTGTTTGAAATATTAAGCTTATTATATGGCATACGGTCCCGTCTCCAAAACAAAAACCGGCTTTTTGGAAGCTAATTCATATTATAATTATTTTCTCAAATCGTCAAGCCAGTTCGCCGCCGCCGTTCGTGAAAAGCGGGGTTGACAATCATATGTTTTTCGTATATACTACTATAGTGCCCAAAAATGAGAAGCGCACAAGGAGAAGAAAAAAACTACTTTTTGGAAAGTATTTTTTTGTTGCTAATTCACCAAAAACAAACCATGGAAAAGCTTGAACTTATCAAACAATTGGAATATCTGGTAGCCTTTCAAACGAACTGCCTTGCGAGCGGCGATTGGGAAAGCTTTGACAATGCGGAAAACAAAATAAAAGGTCTGGAAGAAGCTATCCTTGGCCTGGATGAGAAAACCGGCCAAATCTGACCTGAAATTCAATGTTTCACGCCAAAAAGCCTTTGTTTCACGAGCACTTGACTTTCTTACGCTAAAATGCTATACTAGTCCGTTAGGTCCTGAAAAGGGCTTTTTTGTTTGCCCAAGCGGGCAGCCTGAAGTAAAGACCTGGCATTAACAATTTACACAACCTAATGCGTATTTTGGCAACGCTGATTCTCGGAACAATCGTGTTCTCGACTGTGCCTGCAAAGGCGGCGGGAACGAATGAAGTGACCAACCAAGATGCGAAACAAATATCACAATTCAAAAAAACAAATACTTTCGATGACAACTTTCTTGTTGCTCTGTATGCGCCGAAAGTCGGCGTCGGACAGTTCTCAAGCATGTATAAAAACAGGCTGTTCTCAGAAAACTTCGTAGTGCCGGCTGAAAGCTTCATTGTGAATGCTTCGGCCTATACTGCGGCGGCTGATGAATGCGGCAAGTCCGACGGCATCACTGCCAGCGGGAAAAAGGTGCAGGCGAACCATACGCTCGCTTGTCCCAAGCAGTATAAGATGGGAACGAAAATTTCGATCGACGGAATGGGAACCTATGTCTGCGAAGACCGCGGCGGAGCGATCAAAGGCAATCACTTTGACATCTATATGCCGACCAAAGCGGAAGCCTTTGCTTTTGGTCGCAGAAATCTTGTCGCGATGGTAGTTGAATAAGCTTTATAAAAAATACGCCCTTTAGTCAGGGCGTATTTTTTTATCCGAAATTATTTAATGATCTTGTCTACTATCCCATAGGTTTTCGCTTCTTCGGCGCTCATGAAATAGTCGCGCTCGGTGTCTTCCTGAACCTTTTTGATTTTCTGCCCGGTGTGTTTGGACAAAATATCATTGAGCCTTTCTTTGACTTTCACGATATGCGTCGCGTGAATTGCGATGTCCGTGGCTTGTCCCTGGGCGCCGCCCATCACTTGGTGGATAAGCACCTCACTGTTCGGCAGACAAAATCTTTTGCCCTTCTTTCCGGAAGCGAGAAGCAACGCCCCGGCCGAGGCGGCCAATCCTACGCAGATCGTTGAAACATCAGCTTTCGCGTATTGCATCGTATCGTATATGGCAAGCGCCGCGCTCACGGATCCGCCCGGAGAGTTGATATACATCGTGATGTCGGCTTTCGAGTCCTGGCTGTCGAGGAACAAAAGCTGGGCAATCACAGCGTTCGCTATATGGTCATCGATCGGTCCGCCGAGGAATATGATCCGCTCCCTCAAGAGCCGCGAATATATATCATACGCCCGCTCGCCATAGGCGGTTTTTTCAATGACGGTGGGAATGAGAAATTGATTTGTTGTCATATTATATTATTTTAATTTTTACTCTCTCCCTTTCGTTTATAAACTTTCCAAAAATTCAAAGACCTTTTCGTTGGTCAAGACGCCTTTTGTATAATTGTAGAGTCTTTCCATGTCCACATTCTTCTCCATATCCGGCACGCTCTTATAGTACGCCATAACCCGGCTCATTTCTTCTTCGATCTCTTTGGCCGGCGCCTCAATTTCTTCAGCTTTGGCGATTTCCCGGAGAACCAAGGCGGATCGCACCCGTTTTTCAGCTGTTTCTTTCCATCCCTTGGTGATTTCGCTCTTCGATTTTTTGATATTTTCGAGATAGGTTTCGAGCTGGAGGCCCATTTGGGCGATATTCTGTTCGAACTCTGCCATCATTTTTTCAAGTTCCTGCTCAACAAGAATTTCAGGAATTTCGATTTCGCTTTCCGCGGCGATCTTTTCGATGACAGCTGTCCGCCATTTTTCTTCATTCTTCTTTTTTTCTTCCAGCTCAATCCCTTCGGAAAGGCTCTTTTTGAGAGCATTGAGATCTGGAAATTTACCGAGGCTTTTGGCAAATTCATCGTCGAGCGCCGGCAGTTCTTTTTCTTGCACCAAAACCATTTTCACTTTGAACTTGGCGGGTTTTCTGGCGAGTTCTTTTTGGTGATAATCTTTTGGGAATTCCAGTTCAAACTTTTTTTCGTCGTTCTCTTTCATTCCGATGAGCTGGTCCTCAAATCCTGGAATGAAATAGTTTTCGCCGATCGTGAGCGGATGTTTTTTGGCGGCACCGCCGTCGATCAGTTTTCCGTCAACAAATACTTCAAAATCGATCTCGACCCGGTCATCTTTTTTGGCAACGCGCGAAACAGTGACAAGTTTCGCTCGGCTTTTCTGCAGATTTTCGATTTCTTTTTGGATCTGCTCGTCGGTTGTTTTTTTCGGTTCGGTCCTTTCGATAGTCTTTGCATCTTTCCGATAATGCGAAAGCTTCACTTCCGGCATGATTGCGACGGTCGCTTTATATTCGAGATCATTTCCTTTGGCGATTTTGGTGATTGTGATTTTCGGCTCCCCGACCGTGTCGAGCTTGTTTTTCGTTATGGCATCGACGTACGTCTTCTTGATGGCGTGTTCCGCCCCGTGAGCCAGAATTTGTTCGGCACCGACTTTTTGTTCCACAAGATTTCGCGGAGCTTTTCCCGGGCGAAATCCGTCGAATTTGAGGCCCTCAGAAAGATGTTCGGCGGCAACGTCCACGAACTTGTCAAATTCCGCAGCAGGAACCGTCATTGAAAACTCAATTTGTGATTTGGGCAGTTTCTTGATTTCCATATTATCTAGCGAATCCGCTATGTTATTTCTTAAATTTTTCTTTGTACAATTCGATGCTTCTCTTCACGGCTTCATTGGCTTTGTCCTTCCCTTCGACGCCATCAATAGTCACGATTTTTCCTTCGATCGACTTGTAGGTTTCAAAGAAGTGCTGGAATTCTTTGATCGAATGCGGGTTTATGTCCGCGAGATCCTTCACGTTGTCCCAGCGCGGGTCTTTCACGGGAACGGCGATTATTTTGTCATCCGATTCTCCGCTGTCGGTCATATGCATCACAGCCACTGGGCGAGCGACCAACAGAATTCCCGGGTGGATCGGATAGGTCGCGAGCACCACGACGTCCAAGGCATCGTTGTCATCCCAAAGCGTCTGGGGCGCAAAGCCGTAGTCGAAAGGATAGTCCTGGGACGTTTTCATCGCCCGGTCGAGCTTGATGAGGCCCGTTGTTTTGTCGATTTCGTATTTGTTCTTGTTGCCCTTTGGATTTTCAATGATGACATTGAATTCCTCAGGGGCTTTGTCTCCAAGAGACAGGTCGTGCCACAAGTTCATAGTTTTGGTATTAAGTATTTAGTATGATGTATCAAGTATATTTATTCCGGTTTTTCTTTGTGCTCTGCTTCTTTCTTGCTTTTCTTTTCTTTCTTCGCCACGCCGGAGCCTTTGGCGGAGGCGGGTTCACTTTCTGCAGTTTCAGTTTCAATAATTTTTTCTTCAGACTCGACTTCATCTTCTTTCTTTTCAGTTTTTTCCTCGCCCTCTATAGCTTCAGCGACGGCGGGTTCAGCTTCAGTTTCTTCCTCTTTCACTTC
>DATGZC010000090.1:0-4310 GCA_035297345.1 Bathyarchaeia archaeon | reverse complement strand
AGATCGAAAAATTCAAAAAGGAGGAATTTTGGACAATCGCGGCTATGCTAAAAAAATCAGGAGAAAAGAACTCTTTTGAAGCGGCTCTGACCCATCAGAATGAAAAGAAGATTGAAGAGGTCGTGACCCTCAAACTTTTTGCCGGGGACTATAAGACAAAAAAATCGATCGTTTCGAACAAAAAAAGCGCGGAAGAAATCACAGCTGAACTCGAAAAAGCAAAATATGCCGTTGAGAATATCACCCGAAAAGAAATCACCCGCACTCCCCCGCCGCCGTTCACAACGTCAACTCTCCAGCAAGCCGCCATCAACTCACTCGGATATTCGGCGAAAGTGACGATGATGCTCGCCCAGAAACTCTATGAACAGGGCTACATCACCTATATGCGGACAGACAGCACGAATCTTTCGCTCGAATCGATGCTCGCTGCCAAAAAAACGATCGCGAATATTTTCGGCGACAATTATACGCTTCCCAGCCCGCGATTCTATAAGACGAAATCAAAAGGCGCACAGGAAGCCCACGAAGCTATTCGGCCCACGAATCCAGGCCAGACGCCGGACGATCTGGCAAAACTCGATGATCGCCAGCGGAAACTGTACGGCCTTATCTGGCGCCGAATGGTCGCAACGCAGATGCAGCCCGCCATCCTCAACTCGGTGAAGGTTCTTATCGGAGCCAAAGGCGCAAAGAACAAATATACTTTTCAAGCCAACGGTTCGACGGTGAAATTCGACGGCTATTTGAAAGTGTACGGCGCCAAAATGCCGGTCACCGAAAATCTTCTGCCCGACCTCAAGGAAAAAGAACCTCTGGATTTGGAAAGTATTGTTCCGACTCAAAAATTCACCACCCCTCCTCCCCGCTACAATGAAGCCTCACTCGTCAAAGTGATGGAAGAATACGGAATCGGCCGGCCGTCGACCTATGCACCGACAATTTCGACCATCATCGACCGAAAATATGTCGAAAAAAATGAAGAAAAAAAACTCGAGCCGTTGGAAATCGGGCTCTTGGTGAACGACCTGCTCGTCGAACACTTTCCGCAAATCGTCGATATGAAGTTCACCGCCAAAATGGAAGAAGACCTCGACAAAGTGGCGGAGGGAAAAAAGAAATGGGTGCCGGTGATCAAAGAATTCTATGATCCGTTCCACAAGAACCTCGAGAAAAAATCCGGCGAAGTCAAAAAGGAAGATCTTCTTCAGAAGCTCGGCCGCGAGTGTCCGGAGTGTGGCGGCGATCTCATCATGAAATTCGGCCGCTTTGGAAAATTTATCGCTTGCGTCAAATATCCCGAATGCAAATATACGGAAAAGACCGCTGAAGAAAAGAAGGAAGAAGAAGAAAACAGCGGCGAGGTCTGTGAAAAATGCGGCGCGCCCATGGTGGTGAAACGGGGCCGCTTCGGCGCGTTTCTGGGATGCTCGAAATATCCGGAATGCAAATCTATAAAAAGCATCGCCAAAAAAACGGGCGCCAAATGCCCGAAATGCAAAGAGGGTGAAATTTTGGAGCGCAAATCAAAAAAGGGCCGGCTCTTCTATGGCTGCTCGAAATATCCCGCTTGCGATTTTTCTCTTTGGAACAAACCAACGGGAGAAGCCTGTCCGAGGTGCAAAGAAGGCCTTATGACCTTCGCCACCAAAGGCAAACAGAAATGCTCGAACAAAGAATGCGGATACGAGAAATAAAGGAAGCGAATAACAATATAAAATAAAAATCCTAAATTTGAACTTTGGGATTTTTATTTGCGTATTAAGTAAAGTAATTATATCCTGTTTATATGACCCTCGATGAACTTTTTGGAAAATTCAAAAACCCCCTGAACCAGCAGCAGCGAAAACTGGTGTCGGAAGCTTTTGATTTTGCCAAAAAGGCGCACATCGGCCAAAAACGAAAATCGGGCGGAGACTATTTCGAACACGTCGTCCAAACCGCCGCGATACTTGCTGAAATCGGAATGCGCTCCCGAACGATCGCCGCCGCGCTTCTCCATGACGTCCCCGAGGATACGACCGTCACGCTCGAAGAAGTCAAAGCAAAATTCGGCGACGAGATCGCAAATCTCGTCGACGGCATCACGAAGCTCGGAAAATTCAAGCTGCGAGGAGACAAAAAAGAAGCCCAGCTTGAAAATCTGCGAAAAATTTTCATGGCCATGGCCGAGGATATCCGCGTCGTCATCATAAAACTCGCCGACCGGCTTCACAACATGCGCACCCTCGACGCTCTTCCGCTCGAAAAGCAGCTCCGTATCGCGCACGAAACGATGGATATTTTCGCTCCGATTGCGAACCGCCTGGGAATCGGCGAAATCAAAGGTGAACTCGAAGACCTGTCCTTCAAATATCTCGACCCGGAAAACTATAAATTGGCGAAAGATTTGCTCGATAAAGAATTCACTGAAAGAGAAAAAGGCGTCCACACCGCAATCCGAGAACTGCGGGAGGAACTCTTGAAATACAAAATAAAGGTCATGGATGTTCACGGCCGGACGAAACATGTCTATCGCTTTTTCCTGAAGTTGCAGAAACACGATATGGATGTCGACCGAGTGCACGATGTCGTCGCCGTGCGAGTTATCGTGCCGGATATTCCTGACTGCTATGAAGCCCTCGGAATCGTCCACAAAAAATATCGCCCGCTCGTAGGCCGGATCAAAGACTATATCTCGCTTCCCAAGCCGAACGGCTATCGTTCTCTCCACACGACTGTATTCGGACCGCGGGGACGGATTCTTGAAATTCAAATCCGCACGCCGCGGATGCACAACGAGGCCGAATTCGGAATCGCCGCCCATTGGATATATTCTTCAGCCAAAACCTGGCGCGACTATTTTTTGCGCCGCTACTCGCCCGAAGAAATCCCCGAACAGGAATTGTTCTGGGTGAGACAGCTTCGCGAATGGCAGACCGAGGCCAAGCAAAGCGACGAAGATTTTCTGAAAAGCGTCAAGATCGATTTCTTCCAAAACCACATTTTTGCTTTCACTCCGAAAGGCGATATCATCAACCTTCCGGAAGGCGCAACGCCGATCGATTTCGCCTACGCCGTCCACTCGGAAATCGGCGCCCAGACAACGGGGGCAAAAGTCGACGGCAAACTCGTGGCTCTTGATTATCGCATCCACAACGGACAAGTGATTGAGATCTTGACGTCAAGAGAATACAAGCTGCCGAATCAGGACTGGCTCCGGATCGTGCGGACAACCTACGCCAAATCCCGCATCCGCCAACAGCTCCGAAAAGCGGGGATACAGACAGTGTAGCGGTTTTGTATCAAGTATTTTGTATAAAGTATAAAGTATTTTTTAGTTTAAAAAGCAAGAGCAGGGTTGTACCCTGCTCTTTTCGTTTCCGTTTTCGCACCAACATGCGGAGCAAGATGCAACCTTGCTCCTGCCGAAACCCATCTGCTTAAACTTTTTCCGACCGCAAAAAGTTTAAGCTGGAATATTTTATATTACTTTAAGAAATTTTGTCCAAAATGCCATCCAGCTCTTCTCTGGAATAAAAATCAATCAAAATTTTTCCTCCGTCACCGGATTTTTTTATGGCGACTTTCGTGCCGAGACTTGCCGCGATTTTTTCCTCCTCCTCCTTGAAAGGCGAGACTCCCATTGATCCCAATCTGCGCGTATGTGTTCCGACCGTGACCTCCTTCACCTTTTCTTCGGCTTGGCGCACGGTGAGATTGTCTTTGAGGATCAGCTCAAAAAGCGCTCTTTGTTTTTCCGAATTTTCAATCGCGAGGATCGAACGGGCGTGACCTTCGGTGATTTTTCCATCTTGAAGCGCGCGCTGAATTTCAACCGGCAGGGCCAGAAGCCGCACTTTGTTGGCAACCGCACTGCGGCTTTTCCCGACTTTCACCGCCACTTCTTCCTGCGTGAGATCAAATTCTTCGATCAGTTTTTTGTAGGCCCGCGACTCTTCAATCGCGTTCAAGTCATGGCGCTGGACATTTTCGACGATCGCCAGCTCGAGTTTTTCCCGTTCTCCGGAATTTTCACGCACAATCACCGGCACCATTTTGAGTCCCGCCATTTTCGAAGCTTTGAGCCGCCGCTCACCGGCAATCAGTTCGTATTGATCGGGCGCAATCTTCACCACAACGAGCGGCTGAATGACGCCGTGCTCTTTGATCGAGTCAGAAAGCTCCTGCAACTCCTTTTCGTCGAAAGTATGCCGCGGCTGCTGCGGATTCGATGCGATCTTTTCGGTCGATACTTCAAGAAAATCATCCTGCAATTCCCCCGCCTGCGTTTTTGTAAGCTCTTGTCCGGATTTCGCCACCGGCGCGCC
>DATGZC010000089.1:0-4010 GCA_035297345.1 Bathyarchaeia archaeon | reverse complement strand
AGGCGAATTCGAAGGGGTGATCGTACGCAATTTTCGCTATCACGAAGAGCCACGGAAATGCTTTTTTGACCTCCGATGTGCAATCAGCGCAATTTTCCATATTGGCGCGGATCTCGCATCCTGAATTCGGACAGGAATAGTTGAGCTCGACTGCAGAGAATTGATTACCCAAGACGCGGGCATATATTTCGATAGCTTCGAGCGTTTCCCGAATTGCCACACTTTTTCCTTTTGCAAACTCGGAAAAAAAATTCGGAATGACACTGAAGCCACCCTCTCGGGCGCGGTATATTTTTTGAGCCTCAATTGCTGCTCCTTCGTTGGTGAGGCCATAAGCATTCAGCATTCCATTGAAGCTTCCACGGATACGCTGAACATACTTCCATGTCCGAGGATCTTCGAGAATAAAATTTCCGATTCTTTTGTGCCGTGTCGCCGACTTGGAAAAAATCGTTGTTCCGGTTTTTCTGGCTGCCCGCATCAAGGAACGATAGCCCGGCAGAAGATTGTAAGGAAACATTCCCGAGCCGCCATGCCCCAAAGCAGTTGAGATCACAACATCTGAAATTTTTTTTCCATTACGCAAGTCAATCATGGTCTTTCTCCTATTCAATCGGCACCGGAAAATACAATTCCGAGCCGGCCCATGGATTCACGATTTTGCCGTTGTTATAGGTCGCTTCAACAACCCTTTTTTCCAGTTTGTAAGGAAGCAATTCAGAAGCAACTGAAATTCCGAAAAATTGCGCAGCATTGAGATAGAGCAGACGAACCACCTGCTGATTTGAAATTCGTAGCTTGCGTGCCAAGGTCAAAATCACGGGCACCAATTCCTGATTTGATGGCAATCCTCCCATTTTTTTCTCGAGCTTTTCCTCTCTCGTATGAGGGGCGTTATCTGAACCGATAATGACCAACTGGTTGCTGGCAAGCAATCCCGACAAAAACAAACGATTCTGCAAGGGACGAAGCTTGTTGTAGCAGTGATAGAAAACCGGATCGAGCGCGGAATTCCAGTTTGTTCCGTCGGAATCAAACCAGAGATAGTGCGGGCAAAGTTCGAGCGCCACGTGCATTCCCATTTTCTGCGCCTTGAGGACAAGCATCGCACTTTCGATGCAGGAAACGTGGCAAATAACGATTTTTGCTCTCGGAAAATCCAAGGCCATGGTCAAAATTTTCTCGACATAGACACTTTCCGCCCGAATTGTATTTCCTTCATTGGCGATGATTTCAGGATCGTCGCAGTGAAAGGCGACGGGCTTTCCGGCATTTTCGGAAAGATTGAAAAGTTTCAGAATCGTGATATCTTTTGCGACGCCAATCGACCCGGTTGTCACCATTTTGCCTGATTTGCCTTTTGGATAAACCTTGATTCCGATCACTCCTGGCAATTTGAGCGCTTGCCGGCATTCAGAAAAATTTCCGTCTGTTGCTCCGAAATAAATGTACTGCTGATACCATTTTCCCGAAGCAGCTTCTGCCAAACCGATAAGGCCAAAATATTTCCCCAGAACCTTGAAATCAATTATCGGCGGAGAAGTGTTGGGCATGAAGAGAGAAGTCGTGATCAATCCCCGCCTGGCCTCGAGCAAAGTTTGCTCAACGGTTGCCTTGTAAGCTTGCTCCATATCGCGTCCGTGACAATGAGAATCAAAAATAATACTGGGCAACATTATCGTTTCGCCAAGCATGTCATTCTCCTTCGTTCTTGGGATTTAGATGCCAATGAAAATTTTGTTGTCAATGAACTGCTCCCGAGCACTATAGCAAAACAGCTTTCGTTCGTCAAAAGCTGTTTGGTTTCTGAAATTATAAGTCTCTTACAGCCCGTATTTTGCCTTGTTGGCATTGTGCTCCTCAAGAGTCTTCGAGAAAATTGTTTTTCCGTTCGCGGGATCGGTAAGAAAATAGATGTACTCAGTTTTGGTCGGATAGATCGCTGCAAGAATTGAATTCATTCCAGGATTGTCGATCGGTCCGGGAGGCAGACCCTTGTTCAGATACGTATTGTACGGCGACTGCGTTCGCGTGTCTTCGACCGTATATTGTTTCTTTTCCACTCCCAGAGCATAGGCGACCGTCGCGCAACTTTGGAGCGGCATGCCGGCACCGATACGGTCCCAAAAAATCCCGCTCACGATTTTCATATCGTCCGCTGTTTTAACTTCCTTTTCCAAGATGCTCGCCATCGTGACGATATCGAAAATAGTCTTGCCTTGCCTCTCGATCTCGGCCCGCATTTCCGGCGTGAGCTTCTCGTCGAAATTGAGAAGCATCCGTCCAGCAATATCTTCGGATTTCGCATCTTTGAAGAAAATATATGTATCAGGGAACAAAAATCCTTCCAAACCTTTGGGACTGTCTTTCAGAAATTCATAGTGAGTCGCGTTCTCCGAGCTGGATCGGACATCCGCCAAAAACGCATCGCCATCAAATCCTTTCTGTTTCAAAATATCCGCCATTTCTGCGGCGCTTGTCCCTTCCGGAAATGTGACCTTCGTCTGATTCGGAACAATTTCTCCCAAAGTCAATACCTGAACGATCTCGGGAATTGTCATTGTCCCTTTAAGCTCGTATTTTCCGGCTTTGATTTTCGCCTTGCTGCCTGATTTCCAGACGTAATATTCGAAATAGTATTTGTTCTTCACGAGCTGGGCATCTTCAAGCGCTTGCCCGATCGATTGAACGCCTTCGCCTTCCTTGATATCAAAAGTTTGCTCGATCGTTCCTGCTCCGTGCGAAAAACTCGCCTGCCGGTTGAAGATATAGAGCTCCGCAAGGACCAAACCAAAAAAAAGACCAATGGCGATGAATAATCTTTTTGATTTCAGCATACAAAATAGTAGAGGTCCGACCGCTTGCCTCCTTGTTTGCGGTCGCACCTCTACGAAAATTCAGGCTAATTTTATCTCTCAGAAATAATAGCAGAAATTTGTAATTCGGGCAAAAATTTAAGCCCCCTCACCGAATTTGGTGCGGGGGCTTGCCGTAATAGCTATGTAAACGGAATAGCAATTACTTCGTTGCCTCTAACCCCAACAAGAGTTCGAAGCAGCGAAGAGCGAAACATCGCAGCAATATGGGGATAGCCTATGATCTGCTGCTCATTAACTAGGAGGACTAAATTACTGTATTTCCAAGCGTCCAAACAATTGTCGCAAAGAAACGGCAGATTCGCATGAAATTCACTGAGCCGTTGCCCACAAGCCGGGTTCAAACAATAACCCAGGCAAACTTTTGCCGATGATTCGGAGTTCTTCACTTTCTCTCCCTCGTAGAAATTATCCCGCAGCTGCCGCTTTTTTGAGTCTTTTGCGGAAAATAATTACCCGCACCACTTCGCACCCATTAATCAATTGCTTAGATGCTTGAAGCATAACCTGCATCATCCAAGTAACACTTTCCGGCGTCCAACCTTCCGAATTCCCCATACTCATAAGAACAACCCTCCTTTGATTATTAAATCATAATAGCTTAACAAAAAAGCAAACATTGTCAAGCCCTACTCTCCCATTATCTGCAGCGCGATCTGCCGCGGCCTAGCGTTGTCGAGTTCCACGGCAAAAATTCTCTGCCATTTTCCGAGCTGCAATTCGCCTTTTATTATATTGAGAAAAGAACTGGTTGTGAGAAACATTGCCTTGCAATGCAAATGCCCATTCACCGGTTCGTTGGGATTCATGTTGACTGTCCGGATGTCGAAATTGTCGTGCATATATTTTGTCGTCCGGGGCGCGACTTTTTCCAAAACTTTTTTGAGGTCCGTGATGAGAAGCGGCTCGCCCTCCTGCACAATAATCGCCATCGTCGTGTGAAGGCTTTGGATATTAATAACTCCTTTTTTGATCCCCGCTTTTTTGAGTTTTGTTTTTATCTTGTCCGTGATATCGATGAAATCAAGAGTGGCAACAGTTTTGAGCTTGATGAGAAGGTTTACTATTTTCATTCGATGTTTGTTATAAAATTTTACTTGTCATTCCTGCGAAAGCTGGAATCCAGGGATTTTA
>DATGZC010000088.1:0-6996 GCA_035297345.1 Bathyarchaeia archaeon | reverse complement strand
CGCCGATCGGACGCACGCCGCGTTCGAATCCCGCGACCTATGTCGGTTTCTTCACGGCGATCCGGGAACTGTTTGCGCTCACGAAAGATGCGCGCGAGCGGGGATATGGCCCGGGCCGTTTTTCTTTCAATGTTTCCGGCGGCCGGTGCGACAATTGCCGCGGAGAAGGTTTCATCAAGGTGGAAATGCAATTTCTGCCGGACGTTTTCGTGCCGTGCGACGTTTGCCGCGGCAAACGATACAATCGCGAGACTCTTCAAGTGAAATACAAAGGAAAAAATATCGCGGATGTTCTGGAGATGCCGGTCGCGGAAGCGGTGGATTTTTTTGAGAATTATCCGAAGATTCACGGAGCTCTGAAGGTCTTGAATGAAGTCGGTCTCGGCTATATCAATCTCGGCCAATCGGCGACGACCCTTTCGGGCGGGGAAGCGCAGCGCATCAAATTGTCCTCCGAGCTTTCGCGGCGCGGGACGGGCAACACACTCTATATTCTCGACGAACCGACGACGGGGTTGCATTTTGATGACGTGAAAAAGCTTTTGGATGTCCTGCATCGCCTCGTCGACGCGGGGAATACGGTCATCGTGATCGAGCACAATATGGACGTCATCAAGACGGCTGATTGGATCATCGACATGGGACCGGAAGGCGGCGATCATGGCGGCCGCGTGGTTGTGAGCGGTCCGCCGGAAGAAGTGGCGAAATATCAAAAGGAGAGTTATACCGCCAAATTCATTAAGGAATCATTAAGCAAAAAGGAATAATCTTTTTCCCTACCGTCGTATAATATGTAGACGCGTTTGTAATATAAAGGGCCCTTCAATTAATAATTAACTTAAGGGCATGAAAAAGATTATCAAGGGAATCGGAGTGAGTCTTACCGCCCTCCTTGTGGCTCTCAGTATGGGAGTGATTGCGCCGCCGAAGGCGAAAGCAGATACTCGAGTCATTTATGGAAACCCAGCAGTGGTGCCGTATTGTGCAAACGACTCCCACTGGAACGGGTATCGCTGTGAAGGTGGAACGCGCGATCATGACGACAATGATCACAATGACCACCACAATCATCACCGCCATCACAATGGCAAACATCACAAAGGTGGCGGACACCACAAAGGTGGAGGACATCATAGCGGACACAAAGGTGGACACAGGGGTGGAAGCAGATAAACACTAATGGACTCACGTCTGCAAGACAAAATACAAAAACTTCCTCGGTACCGGGGAAGTTTTTGCGTGAAGTGGGGAGATGGTGTATGGTATTTGGTAGCTGATATTTTGTCGCAAGAAATAATATTATGGCCAATTTGTCTATAAAAAAAATTATATCCAAATTTCCCAAATCCCCAGGCGTCTACGAATTTCGTGATAAGCAAGGGAAAATTCTTTATATTGGAAAAGCGACGTCGCTCAAAGATCGGGTGGGGAGCTATTTCTTGAAAAACGGGCATCGAGATCGGCCGCAGATCGAGTCGATGATTCCGGAAGTGGCAGACGTGAAAGTCCACGAAACCGATTCGGTGCTCGAAGCCTTGATCCTGGAAGCCAATCTTATCAAAAAACATCTGCCGAAATACAACGTGCGTGAGAAAGACGACAAAAGTTTCGGCTATTTCGTGATCACGAAAGAAGAATTTCCGCGCGTGCTGGCAGTGTTCAAAACCCAGCTTGGGAAATATGAGGCCAAGAGTTTATACGGCCCGTATATGTCAAAGCACCAGATGGAGACGGCTTTGAAGCTTGTCCGCAAAATTTTCCCATTCCATTCCATGAAAGCCAAGACGGAAAAGGGCTGCCTTGATTTTCAAATCGGAAGATGTCCGGGACCATATGCCGCTTCAATCAGCAAGAAAGAATATCGCAAAAATATTCACGGAATCGAGATGATCTTCAAGGGCAAAAAGAAATACTTGCTGAAAGAACTTGAAAAGCAGATGAGGGAATATTCGAAAAAAGGGGAATTTGAGAAAGCGGCTGTAGCGCGAAACAGGATGTTTGCACTGGAGCATATCCGCGACGTGGCGCTGATATCTAGCGACATGTTTTCCCAAGGCGAAGCCTTAGGAAGACCTAAGGCTTCGCCTCGGGAAAAGAGTAGAATTGAAGCGTACGATATTTCAAATATCGGCGGAGATTTTGCGACCGGATCGATGATTGTTTTTGCGGGCAACAAGCCTGACAAGAGCCAGTATCGAAGATTCAAGATCATGACGGTCGACGGTATTGATGACGTCGGGATGATGAGGGAAATGCTCGTGCGCCGTTTTCAGAATGACTGGCCTCTGCCGGATCTCATCTTCGTTGACGGGGGAAAGGGGCATCTCAATATGGCAGAGAATGTGGTTAGTGAGTTCGGCCATGACATTCCGGTCGTGGGTGTCGCCAAAGGGCCGACCCGCAAGAAAGCGGATATGCACTACAACAAAGAAGCGCTCATTTTTCAGAACGTCATCAGCGATTCGAAACTTGTCGAAAGAATCCGCAACGAGGCCCATCGGTTTGCGATCGGCTATCACAAAAAACTGCGAAAGAAAACTTGGAGAGACAAATAAAAATCTCCAGCTTAAACCTTTTGCGGTCGCAAGAAAATTAAGCTGGAGCAATTAGCAAAATTATTTCAGAAAAAGCCCCGGCATTGCGCCGAGGCTATTTTCTTGGCTACTTTTCGTCGTCCGGTCCGCAGGGATGTCCGCAGTGGGAACAATCGCAGTGGAAATCTTTTGCTTCCGAACCGCAGGTGCAACTCTCCGGCGCTTCGCCGCAATTTGGACATTTGTCTTCCATGTTTTTGATATAAGGTCGAAGTCTAGTTTTCTAAAATTCAAGCCTTATTATATTAAATTTTAACGATTCCTTTTCTTAGTACTCTGACTTTGCCCCTTTTTATTTCAATCAGGGTCGAGGGCAAGGACTTTATTTTACCACCGGCGACATAAAAGTCAATGCGGTCTCTGAAATATTTTCTTGCTTCGGCGATCGTTTCAGCGGGTTTCGCACCTTCGGGATTGGCGCTGGTTGAGATCAGGGGGCCGGTTTTTTTGAGCAGTTTGATCAAGCTTGGCTTTTTGGGCACCCGGAATGCCAATGTTTTCTTTCCTCGGTGAAGATATATTAGTTTTTCTGAAAGCACAGGCAAAACAATGCTGATTTTTCCCGGCCACATAGTATCCAGCATTTTTTCAATTTGGCTGTCAATTGTTAGACCAAATAAAGACAGATCTTTGAGCGAGGAGATGAGAATAATGAACGGTTTTTTCGGACTTCTTTCGAGCGCATCATATGCCCGTTCCACGGCTTTTTTTGAGCACGCCGAAGCCGCAACGCCATAGATCGTGTCCGTCGGGATGACGCCGATTGCGTCCGACTCGATTTGTTCTGCGATTTCTTTCGGGAATATCATAAAAAACAGTCTATCATCTTTATCGATCCAATTCAATCTTTTGCGAAAATATTGCAAATGTCCTAGAATAAAGACAATAAAAAATAATTTATCCTGAAAAATATTCGCTTAGCGAGGTCTGGCTCTGCCAGAATTTAGCAGGAAAAACAAAAAAATGCCAAAAACAAAAATTCCGAAAATAATCGCCTGTTTGCTGATCTTGAGTTTTTCGCTTCCGGTTTTCGCGTCTACGCGGAATGTCACAGGAGTGCTTGGAGGGAAAAAGAAGAAATACAGCGTGCCGCTCAACGATGCGACATATCAGACCATTTTCAATTTGCCGGATTATACCTGCAGCCAGTTTGGATACACGGATGCGACACTTGGTGCCTGCCACAATTTTTTGAATTATGACCGGGCGGACCAAAAAGAGGCATTCGTTCCGCTTGTGAGATGGATCACGAAGAAAATCAAGAAATCCGACGACCGGGTGCGGGTGGCGGCGAGCATAGTCCAGAACATGGAGTATGATTATGACAAATATTATAATAACGGCGAAAACAACGGCCGCGGGCATGGAGCGCGCTATCTGTACGAGACACTGTACGAGAACAAGGGCATTTGCGGCGAGAAAGCGGAGGTAATCGTGTATTTACTCAAGCAACTTGGCTATGGAACGGCCGAAATAACCTTCCTGTCTCCGAGTTTTCACGAAGTGGCGGGAGTGAAATGCGCTGATGCATACGATTTTCGCGATACCGGGTATTGTTTCATCGATCCTATCACGAGGCATATGATTACCTTTGCCGGTTCATACAAGGACTATGATCCGTATCTTATTACGCCGATCTCGGATGGGAAAACATTCAACGCGAAAAAAGATTTCACAGATTCGCAAAAATGGTGGAAGGTCTTGCTCGAAGGCACAGGAAGCAGAGCGAACTACAAACTCTACAAAAAGCTGGTGAAGAAATACGGAATGTGAGATTGATATCTGATATCTGGTATTTTGTATTTTTATTGTCAAAAAATTACGTATTTTAAATACGTAATTTTTTTGTTGCTGCGATTGTGGGACGATGTTCGAACCTACTTGTTGAATTATACAGGAAATTTTTGAAATGAAAAAGGGAGAGTCAAAAGCACTCTCCCGGGGATTGGAATTCATTGAAATAGATGATCGCAAGACACAAAATGCCCCACTTTCAATCCACTTTCGAAACACAAGGTCGGTATTTCAAGGGCGGCTTCATTCTAGCTGGCGCGAGAATTTCATAGCCTACCGACTATCCTGCACACTGTGCTTCTATCGCAGAACCGATTTATGGGAATCGAACCCACCCCGCGGAGTACATCTAAACCCCTTTTCAGCAGATTACTGCCTAGCGGTGAACCTCATCGTTTCCGATCCTTACAACAATCAAAGCAGATATTTATAAAAAGGTCAAATAAAAAAGACCGCTGGGCGAACCATACGGTCTTGGTTGTTTGGGGTTTTCCCTAGCAAAAATCACTCTGGATTTTAGGCAGGAAATTTGATCCAGCCACGTTTTTCAGCGATTCTTGTGACTAAGTACGCAGCTTTTTCCACAAGACATTCTTCTTTCATCAAATCCTCGATAAACTTCTGTCGAGTTCCTGCCTGAAAGAACAGCCCGTCGTCATAGGTGAACCCCATATCCCAAAGCAGCCGAAGTGTAGCAGTTAGCACTTCCTCATGAAAACTCCAGTGCGGTTCCTTTGAAATCAATTCGGCAACGGTAGGAAAAGGAAGAAGTTCATCCTCGAGATCAAGATCTTTGTAGTCGGTATCTTTGTAGCGGTAATAACCCAAAAGAGTGCTGCTTATGGTGCCGAGAATTCGGGCATCCATCTGCAAGAGTTTTTCTTTCGGTATCGCTTTAATCATCTCCGGCGTGACTGTTTCCTGGGGTAGGAAAATTGCATCAAGTCGGGTTAGACCCAACTCGACGAATCTTTTTCGGCACGTACGAAAACTAGTGTGGAATTCCGACGGAACACGATATTTGGAATAGATTCTCTCAAGACTACTTAAGACGTCTTTAAGACAGGTTTTCTTTGCCAACTCATCCACCCGTCGATTTTCTTCCCTGAAAGTTTCACTCTCGTACTCCGACCGAGGATAGCTGACACGAACCATGTCCCGTCGCATCTGCGTCGGCCAATTGTTTTTTTCGGCCAATTCTGCGATGCTGGTGCCCAACAACTTTTCCTTATCGGTGTCGGTCATATTTCTTCCCTCCCTGTGGGAAAATTTGGCTTTAAATTAAGGTGCAATAGAAAATTCTATCACGAATAGCATTAAATGTCAACCCTCTAAAAATAAGCCAAAATTAGCTATTTTTTGATTTTTTTCTCGATTGACAAAAATCAATATTTGGAATAGACTGTTTTTAGAAACTTAAAAACCGATAAATTCCCGTTCATATTATATTAAGTTGCTTGCCGGCAACTAGAATAAATTATATTATTTCAAATTAATTATCTTGGTAGCCGAGAAGGTCATAGAACCTCCTCAATCTCGGTATAAAAAAACTACAATAAATTAAAATTATTTAAGGCAAATTAGGGAAAACTTTGTTCAGATTGAACATTGCCTATTTGCATTTAAATGATCCAACTATTTTGACATAGCAATACCGACTTCAATCTGAAGGTCGGTTTTTTTGTTTCCCAAAAAATAATTTTGGGAATATGGAATATAAATTCAGTCAGGAACTTAGAGAGGAAATTATTTGGTATTTCGAAAAATATCACGGCTTGACGATTTCCCCTGAAACTGCCGATGAATTTTTGGATTCATTGGGTGAATTTTATCTTTGGTTTAACAAATCAGAGGGGTGCGGACGTTGCCGTCAGGCAACGGACGCACGCATCTGATAGTTAACTTGATTATATATACACTTAATTCGAAAAATATGTATGGAAAGAAGAAAATAGTAGTGTCGAACAAGATTGTTGAAGTGTATGAATACGAAAACTATTTTCATTATGGAAATATAGTAAAAAACAAGTATGAAAAAGAAATAAAAAATATATCAAAGAAAAAAGAAAATAAAATTGAAAGCCGTCAGTTGTCCAATATCAGGTCAAAACGAACGCTTAAGAGACTTATAAATTCCAATTCCGAAATTTATAAAAAGAGTAATGGAAAATTTTACCCCCCCGTATTTATGACTATCACTTTTGCCCAAAATATAACCGATGTTAAAAAAGCAAATAAAGAATTCACAAATTTTATCAAAAAGTTGAATTATAATGTTTGGAATATGAAAAAGAACAAATTGAAATATGCAGGGGTAATTGAATTTCAAAAAAGGGGTGCGGTTCATTATCACGTAATATTTTTTAACTTGAAATATACCACACAAAAACAAATTGCCGATATTTGGTCAAATGGATTTATCAAAATCAATAAAATCAAAAATATTTCAAATCTCGGATCTTATGTCTGTAAATAGTTTTTCCCAGAAGGTAATCCACCAGTTCTACTGGTGAGACTCGAAAAGGTTTTACCGTTCCGACAACCACAAAAAAAAGACACAATGTTGTACAATGAGCTTGGGGCCTGATGAGTGGCCAATCGCTCATGA
>DATGZC010000087.1:0-5596 GCA_035297345.1 Bathyarchaeia archaeon | reverse complement strand
CCCGCCAAGAGGCCGATATAGGCGCCTCGCGAGAAAGACAGACCCACCGCCAAAGCCATCACCGCCACCGATCCGCCGATCCATATCTTTGGCGGTGCATTTTTTCGAGAGAACAGATATCCCAAGCCGGCAAACAAACAGAGGTTCACAAAAAAAGCAAAATTGTGCGGATCAGGAAACAGCCCAAAGGCGCGGAGCCGCGTGGCGCCTCCGATATTCACGAGCCAGCTCGAATTGGCCGCCACGATTTTCCCAAATGAATTTCCCAAAAAATGAGGCGCCAGACTTTCCCAGATTTTCACCGAGATATCAACGCCGATGAGAAACGAGAACAGAAATTGCGAAAGCCCCACCGCCGCCGCAATCAATCCGCCGACAACAATCGCCGCCGCTCCCCGCCGCCGCCATTTTTCTTCTCGGAATATATCCGCCGCCACAAAAAATATCGGAAATATCGAAAAAAGATAGAGCAGTTTGCGAGATCCGGCGCTCGCGTCTCGGCCGAGGATCAGCGAGAGAGAGGACAAAAAAAGGAAACTGGCCACAAGCCACATCTCCGCCTTGTTCGGGATCCACAATTTTTTTTGCGCGAAACTCTTCACGAGCCACAGCGAAAAAATGACCGGCACGAGAATCCGAGTAGCCACCAAATCAACATTGGCACTGACATTGAGAGCGAACTGAAGAGGAAGGAGAAGGACTAAGGTGATAAAAAGATAATTTAGCATTTATTTTTTTACTTATCCTTCTCCCCTCAGATGAGGGGAGATGTCCGAAGGACAGAGGGGTGTTGAGAGTTTTCTGTATTATCACAACACCTCCCCCTGACCCCTCCTCAACAGAGGAAGGGAGGATTTCTTGAATTTTAATTTCTTAGCGGTTTAAATATACATTTTTCATATAGTACGGCAGACGGACAATCTTCATAACCCACGCAGCGACGGAACCGAAATGTTTCCGCATATAATGATCCTGCGAAGCATAATAATATTTTTTCTTCTCCCGCTCGTTCGCAAAACTTTGGCCGGACTCGTGAAAGATCCGCGCCGCGGGATTCACCGCCACTTTATAGCCAAATTTTTTGGCCCGCAAACACAGATCCACGTCCTCAAAGTACATGAAATATCTTTCGTCGAACCCGCCTGTTTTTTCAAAAACTTCCCTTCGCGCAAGCAGCGCCCCGCCGCTAACCCAGTCCGTCTCAAAGACCCCGTCTTGTCCCGGATCACCCCTTTTTCGCGAAAAAATTTTTCCGGCCACCGTCGCAAGGGGAGTCTTGTGCGAGCCGAAACAATCCGGCTGGATCCGGCCAGCCGAATCAACCAGCAGCGGTCCGGCCAGGCCGATTTTTTGATCGCCGGCAAACAAATCCAGCAGCTCTCTCAAGGCGCCCGGCAAAATTTTCGTATCCGGATTGAGAAAAAGGACATATTCACCGCCAGAGCGCGCAAAGCCGGCGTTGTGCGCCGATCCAAAGCCGATATTCCTATTGATCTCGAGGACCGAAATCGGAAAATCGAGATTTGGTGTCGAGCCTATTTGACGTCCAATCCCACCCAAGGGCAATTCGTCGTTATTTATCACTATAATCTCGGCTTCCATTCCAGCCGGCAAATTTTCTCTTATCGAAAAAAGGCACTCTGGAAGATAGTGCCGACTGTTGAAATTCACAATTTGGATCGTTAGCTTCATGACATTTCAGGCGAGAGGTTCGAACTCCACCGGCTCGCCGCTTTTTTTACTGATAAGGCTTTCCACTTCAGAAAAGCTGACCGCTTTCATGATCCAGAGAAGCAGGGCATAGGCGGCAACTCCCGCCGCCGCCAGAAGAAGAAAATTCAAAGGCTGGAGAAGATAGAGAACCAGCGCCATCCCGACACCGCTCACAAGAATGGGGAGTATTTTCTCAAACGACGGGAAATAGCGGAGATTTTTCCAGGCCAGCGCGCAGGACAAAATAACGACCAGTCCCTCGGTGAGGCTTGAAGTGACCGCCGCCCCGATATAGGAAAAACGCGGAATCAAAACAAGGTTCAGCGACACGTTGAAGACCGCGCAAAAGAGCAAAATCCCCATCAATTTTCGTTGAAGGCTGCCGGCGATGATCACGTTTGTGAAAAAATTTCCGAAGAAGATGAACACCATCGCCGCCGCCAGGAGCCGAAGCACCGGCACAGAGTCCGCAAATCCCGCTCCGCCGATCAACCGGATGATGCCGCCGGCCAAAAAAACCGTCCCGATGAAAAGAGGCACCGCAAGCACGAGAAATACTTTGAATGTCTTGTTGGCCACCAGTTCGAATTTTTCCCGTTCGTGGAAAATGTAGCGCGACATGATGGGCATCACGAGACCCACAAACATCGCTGGAAAGAAAGAAATATTCTCGAGCACTTTGTACGCCGCGTTGTACGTCCCCACATCAGCGCTGGTCTTCATGACGGAAAGCAGGATAGTGTCGAGTTTGAAATAGGCGAACACGATGACCGCCGAAATCCCGACCGGATAGGACTCTTTGAGAAATCTTTTCCAGACCGTGAAATCAAAAGTCGGCCAAAATTTGATATACCAGCGAGACCAGATAAAAACGATGAGAAAGCTCACGACCATATTGAGAAGAAGGGTCCAAATGATCGCCTGGAATCCCAGATCGTATTTCACCGCGAGCACGATCACCGCCACCTGGACGATCTTTCCGACAAATTCACCGATCGCCACCTTATCCATCGCGAGCCGCTTTTGAAAGAGCCCGATCAGCACCGAATATCCCGAAGAGAATACGTAGGCGAGAGCCGAAATAACGATCCCGGTTTTGACGGCCGAGGAATAGGGAAGAAAATAGGCGAGGAAAAGCGAAGCAGCCACGATCAAAAGCGCGGAAGCCACCCGTATCGAGAATACGTTTCCAAGGATTTCTTCTTCGTCGCTTTCCGGCCGGGAAATTTCTCTCGTCGAAATGGCATAGAGGCCGAGATCCCCGATGGCGCCGAAGAAAAAGAAATAGGCGAGGACGGTCGAATAGTCGCCAAAGCCGTCTTTCCCGAGATAGCGGGTGATGAAACCGATCCCCACCAGCGCCAGCACCGTGCCGGCCATTTTTGCCGTGGCCGAAAAGACCACATTATAGGCGATTTTTCGAGGAGTAGAAGACACTTGCTAGATGTTTATAGCTTAGAGGTCAAATTTTCACCGAGATTTTCCAGTTTTTCCAGCTCCCCGACCGGGCGAACAACCACTTTCCGGTCCTCTCCCTCGCCGATACTCTCCGTTTTGACATTCTCGTTCCCCGCCAGCTCCAGATGGACCAGTCGCCTCTCATAGGCGCTCATGGGGCGCAGAACGACCGGCTTTTTGTCTCTTACGGCTTGTTTGGCCGCCTCCATGGCGAGCTCCGCGAGCGAGCTGGTCTTTGCCTGGAGATAGCGGTTCACGTCCGCCAAAAACCGAAATTTTTCTTCCGTTTCGCGGCGGACCAAGAGGCGCAAAATGTGCTGAAGAGCGGCCAGCGTCACGCCGTATTGCCCAATCAAGAGGTTTGATTCTGTTGTCTCGATATTCACGACAAAATTTTCTCCGTCCGCATCGCTTTTGCTCTCTACTTTGAGCTCAAAGTTATCAAAAGTCATCTTCCGAAGAAGTTCTTCGGTGATTTTTTTCAGCAACTCTTCTTTTTCTTGGCTGTTCATAGGATTGGTATATTCAGCTGGTTATTTTTTCCTTCTCGGCGGCGCGCGTCATCACCAAGTACTGCTGGGCGATCATGAAGAGCGTCATCACCAGCCAATAGAGCGGCAATCCGGCCGGAAATCTCGCCCCAATGAACAACGTGAGGAGCGGTCCGAGATAGAGCATCTGCTTGTTCATCGCCTGGGCAAAGTCTCCCTTGCCGTCGGAGGGCGCGGCGGCCGTCGTGCCCATCATCATTTTCGTCTGCACAAACTGGGCCGCTGCCGTAAGAACCGCCAAAATGATGCTGGGTTTCGCCAGATCCATTATGCCCAAGAAGCTTGTTCCGATTTTCGAGGGGCAGGCAACAAAGGTATAGAGATCCTTGCATTCAGAAAAATTGATGCCGGCAACAAGCGCCCGATAGAGCGCGATGATGAAAACGATCTGGATGACAAGCGGAAGACACCCGGATGCCGGATTGACTTTTTTCTCTTTGTACAAGCTCATCAGCTCCTTGCCTTGCTTTTCTTTGTCGTTTTTGTATTTGTCCTGCACCTTTTTTATCTCCGGCTGAAGATCCTGCATCTTTTTCTGCGATTCAATTTGTTTCTTTGCCAGGGGATAGAGGATCAGCCGGATGATGATGGTAAGCAAAATGATCGCCACTCCGAGGTCGTGCCCGGGAACAACATTATAGAGAAAAATAAGCGCGTTATATATCGGCTGATAGATGATGGAATGAAATAGCTGAGTCATAATATTTTGGCTTTTTTAAGCAAATTTTCGGCTTTATTTTGAATCTCTTTGAGCGTCAGATCGTCCTTGGGCGCCTTTGGGTTTATAAAAAAAATGACTTGCCATCCCGGCTGGATCTTTTCAAGGCTCGCCCGCACGGCTGCGCGCATCCAGCGCTTGGCCCGGTTCCGCTCGACCGCCTTTTTCGAATATTTGAGGCTCGCTGCAAACCCGAATTTCGTCGGCTCGTCTTTTTCTCCCGCGCAGATTTTCATGAGGAGCAGATCGTTTGAAAACGTTTTCCCAAATCGAAAAAGATCATTGAAAATCTTTTTGCCTTTGAGTCGATGCGCGGCGGGGAGCATATCAAAAAAACTTAAACCGTCAATTTTTTGCGGCCTTTCCGGCGTCGGCGCTTCAGCACTTCTTGCCCGTCGCTCGTACTCATCCTCTTTCGGAATCCGTGCCGCGTCGCCCGTCTTTTTTTCTTCGGCTGGTAGGTTCTTTTTGGCATAATTTTGGGAATAATTCGTTTATTTGACTTTCTTGATTGTATCAGCTTTGCCTCAAACGGTCAATTTCTTTCCTCTCTTGCGCCCCTCGCAAAAATTTCCTATGCTTTCAACAGGTTATCCCCAGGGACATCCACAGACAAAAACCAGCCGATTTTTCGCTTGTGATATAATAATTCCACTTATGGCAAATCAAGACAAAATGACAAATGAAGAAATCTGGCAAGCGGTTTTGGGAGAGGTCGAACTGGCTGTTTCACCCGCCAATTTCGTCACCTGGTTCAAAAACACATCCATCCTTTCCGTGGAAAGCGGGCGCGTGAACATCCGCGTCCCGAACGGTTTTGCCAAAGAGTGGCTGGAGAACAAATACAACCGCTATATCATCACCGCCCTTCGGAATTTTCTGGACGACGTCCGGGAAATTTCCTGCTCCGTGATCGCGCTTCCGGAAGCGGCCCCAAAAAAAGAAATCGATTCTGTTATATCCACTTCCTCTCCACAAGCGCCAAGCCTCGGGAAAATCAGCCACGAATCTTTGAGCCTGCGCGCCAATCTCAACCCGCGCTATACTTTCGACAACTTGGTCGTCGGCGCCAACAACGAGCTGGCCCACGCCGCCTGCGAAGCGATTGCCAAATCGCCCGGCAACACCTACAACCCACTTTTCATCTATGGCGGGG
>DATGZC010000086.1:0-17355 GCA_035297345.1 Bathyarchaeia archaeon | reverse complement strand
TTTTGCGGTTTTTCAGGCGCTTTCCGCCATTCGGCGGACACAGTGCGCGCGGCCAGAATGAGGTTCGTCTCCCGTGCGATTTTAAAGAAATTCTGTCTCGGATTTGCTTTACCCAAAATAACAAAAAGAATTTTTGCCAATTTATTATTTGTGCTACAATGTATTTGCGACAAACAAACCAAAGGATTTTTTTAATGGCCGTTTTGGAACATATCCAATTCTTTGGGTTTGTCGCACCAGAACGGCCTTTTGAGTTTTACTTTTAACAAAAATATTATGCAAAAATTCTTTTTGTATGCCCGCAAGTCCACGGATGTGGAAGATAAACAAGTGCGCTCTATTGAAGACCAGATCACAGAATTGCGTGCCTTCGCGAAACTGGAAAATCTGAAAATTGTGGAAGAACTGATTGAAAAACAATCAGCCAAAATTCCAGGTCGTCCGATTTTCAATGCTATGCTTTCGAGAATCGAAAAAGGTGAGGCAACAGGGATTGTCAGTTGGCATCCCGATAGATTGGCGCGCAATTCTGTGGATGGTGGAAAAATTATTTATCTCTTGGATTGCGGGCATTTAGAATCATTGAAATTTCCTCAATTTTGGTTTGAAAGCACCCCACAGGGAAAATTCATGCTCAATATCGCTTTTGGGCAAAGCAAATATTATGTGGATAATCTTTCGGAAAATACCAAGCGAGGATTGCGCCAAAAAGTCCGCCGGGGAGAATATCCAAGTCTTGCGCCAATCGGCTATCTGAATGATGTGCGACTAAAAACAATTGTCGTAGACAAAAAGAAAAGCGTCATCATCAGAAAAGCCTTTGAGCTTTACGCCAAGAATAATTCACGCTTGGATGATATTGCGGAATTTTTGGCGCTTCGTGGCATAACTTACCGTAACGGAGTTAAATACAAACGAGACAGAATTTCTTTTATTTTATCCAATCCGTTCTATGTTGGATTTTTCAAATATTCAGGCGAAATCCATGAGGGAAAACACCAGCCAGTCATTTCAAAGAAAATTTTTGATAATGTACAGGAAGTTTTGAAGCAAAGAGGAAAACCGAGGAAAAATAAGCACAACAATCCGAAAGTTTTTTGTGGACTGCTCAAATGTTCTTGCGGAATGGGCATCACCGCCGAAGTCAAAAAAGGCCACACCTACTATCGTTGCACGAAAAAATCAAAGACGGTAAAATGCGCCGAACCATACATTCGCGAGGAACTCTTAGACAAACAACTTTCGGATCTGATTCAAAAATTTTCTTTGAAAAAAGATTGGGCGGAAAAACTACTTTTAATGTTAGAGAAAGACAAGAATGATTCTGCCCAATCTTTTACCGCTTTTGTTCAAGAGGCAAAAAGTAAAATACAAAATCTAACCACAAAATTGCAAAGACTTCTGGATTCATATTTGGAACAGGATATTGAAAGGGAAACTTATCTTGAAAAAAAGAATATTTTTATGTCAGAAAAGAAGTCTTTGGAAGAAAATATATCAAGTCTTGAACAAAAGCGAACTGGCTGGGTCGAACCTATGGAGAATTGGATAAAAGAGGCAAGTTCCTTGCCTCAAATCGCACGGGAGAGCAACCTTTTTGCTAAAAAGGTTGCTGCCAAAGAAATCTTTGGCTCGAACCTCATTCTGGCCGCGCGCACTGTGTCCGCCGAATGGCGGAAAGCGCCTGAAAAACCGCAAAAACACTGGGCGGCCTTGTCGGCCGCCCTACAAAATCGCTCGCAAAAATCGGAAAGTCTTTTTTTGGTACCGCGTACGGGATTCGAACCCGTGATTTCTAGGATGAGAACCTAGCGTCCTGGACCGGGCTAGACGAACGCGGCATCGATATACAAAATACAAGAAAATTATCTTTTTGTCCATCCTGGATATGAAAAGGCCCCGGTCGGTTGTGACCCGGGGCTCTTCGTTTCGGTTCGCAAGGTTGTGTCCTCCTTGTTTAGCGGGTTGTTTAAACGCGGCCAGGACGCATCATTTTTCCAAAAGCATAGTTGTATGCCTGAGGAAATGAAAGCAGATGGTCATCAGAGGCGAGCTCCGCTTGACTCCGATAACCATCCCCTGACTTCGAGTCCGGAGGATTGACTGCACTATCCCGAACAAGAAAAGCGCGACGGTTCCGAAAAATAATGCGAGTTTGATGGTGCTCTTTCATGGCACGCCTCCTATCTTGCAGATGCAATCGCCATCAACTCGGCATGATGGTGAATGCGCTGCTCCCCATGAAGTGCCACCGTCCTTTGCTCCAGGCGACGCCAAACTTCTTCAAAATCAGCTCTCGATGGAACTTCTTTGAAGCATATTGGCCAATAGGTGCAATTTCCTTGAGAACAAAGTTCCTTTGCCATTCCTGCACAATCATGCAATTTTTGCTTTCTCTGCTGTCTCCTGCCAGTTTCAAGGAGGGCCAACCTCAAACATTTAGGACAAAGTCCGTGGCTGTTGCTGACCGACGGAGCATCGTCAACCGAAAAGATTCCACGACACTGTATACATCTATAATCGCACATCGGACTTCCTCCCTGTTTATTTGACCGCAATAGTTTCTTTAACAAAAAACGACCGCATAAAAGAGAGATCGTTTTTCGCTTTGACAAGGTACAACGGTTATCCCCTATCTCACCACGCCGTAGCTTTTAGCGAAGGCGGGTCAATTTCTACAACCGTCGTACCTCAAAATATTCAATTTTTTGTGCTTTTCGCTTTTTTATTGTATTACTAATACAACCGAACGTCAAATTTCTTTTATGCACAGATCGATTTTGCTTTATAACAGGCCTATTTCCACTCGGCCGATTGTCTTGGCAATAGCTTTTCCGCTCGCGCCGGATCGCGCATAATTTCCTTTGAAATGCGCTCCATCCGCGCCCCTTGGGAGCCTTTTATCAAGATTACATCGCCTTCGTGAAGCATATTTTGGATAGGGATTTTTGCTTCAGAAGAGTCATTATAGCAAAATATTTTAGATTTGTCAAGACCAGCCTTCTCCGCTTCATCGGCAATGAATTTTGCCCTTTCCCCGACCGCGAACAAAACATCCACCATTTCGGCAGCTCTTCGTCCAATTTCGCGATGCCCCTCTTCGGTTTCCTCCCCAAGTTCGAGCATATCTCCAAGCGCCGCAATCTTCCGACGCGCTTCAATTTTTTCCAATACTTCAAGCGCCGCGAGAGTCGACTGGGGCGCCGCATTATAGCTGTCTTCGATAATCATAGTGTTCTTGACACCGTCAACAAGATTCAACCTTCCGGCCGGCGCCTGAAAATCCTTGAGAGCTTCCGCGATTTCCATGAGATTCATGTCAAAGTGAATCCCGACCGCCACCGCTGCAAGCACGGCGCTTATCTGCGGCCGTCCCACCGATCGTATCAATCTCACTGGCAAAGTCGTTCCTTCATAGCTAAGTTTGAAACTGATCCCTTTGATCTTGCTCATATCCCCGCCGCGCCGGTCTTTTGCCTTTTCGTATCCGAAAAAAATATCCGAAGCTCTCACGTCCGCCTCCTCCGAAAAGCCATAGGACATTTTTTTCGCCTTGATCTGCTCGGCCATCTCGCGAACCTCCTGGTCGTCAAAATTCAAAACCGCGAATCCTTCTTTCTTGAGCGCGCGCACCAAAAAACTTTTTTCGCGAGCGATGTTTTTTTTGTTATGAAAAAATTCAAGATGGCTGATGCCGACCGTCGTCACTATTCCGACTTCCGGCCGGAGAAAATTGACCAAATATTTGATGTCTCCCGGCCGGTCGGCTCCCAGCTCAAGAACTAGTATCTCGGGATAGCTTTCCCGCCGTGTGAAGAAAATCACGCCAATGGCCCGCAAAAATACCACGGCCCATTGCAAAAAACTCCCGCCTCCGCTCTCGATTCCCAAAACCGTGAGCGGCAAACCGATTTCATTGTTGTAGTTCTTTTCGTTCTGGCGCACCCGGAATTTCGAAGAAAGAACGGCGAAAACAGCTTCCTTTGTGGAAGTTTTTCCGACCGATCCGGTCACGCCAACAACGCGAGGCTTGAAACGCCTTAGAACTTTCTCCGCGAAGCACTTCAATATTTTTTCTAATAAAATTATTTTTTTGGACTTCATGGAATAAAATTTCAAATTCTAAATTTCAAATTTCAAATCAAATCCAAATGTTTAAATTTCAAAATTTAAAATTCGGTTATTTAAAATTGATTTAAAATTTTAAATTTGAAATTGAAATTTTAGTTATTTTTCTTCTTCTTACCATCCTTATTCGTCCCATTGTCCGGCTGCGGTGCCGGGGCCGGCTGAACCGCCGGCGGAACATCCGTCGGATTTTGGTATATCGAAACGTCGTGCGTCGCATTGAACACATCGACGTCGTGCTGAGTATACTCTTCTGTCGGTTCGATATTGTAATAATCTAGCAGAAACTTGGCCATTTCGCCAAATGTCGGCGCGGCGCTCGATTCCGCCCATTCAACGTTCTTCGGATTGTCAAGTTTCACGAGCATCACGAATTTCGGATCAAAAGCCGGCGCATAACCAGCGAAGGAACCGACATGTTGTCCTTCTTCATATCCCCCGCCGCCCGGCTTCGGCACCTGGGCCGTTCCCGTTTTCCCGGCGACCAGATATCCCGGCACCCCCGCTCTTTTTCCATGCCCGTTCTGCACCACGCTTATGAGCATGCGCGTCGCGTCGAGACTCGCCTCTTTGGAAATCACGAGCCTGACGATTTGAGGCTGGGTGTCCTCAACGCGGCCGTCCGGATAGTCCACCTTGTCCACCAGATAGGGTTTCATCAATTGACCGCCATTGGCAATCGCCCCAAAGGCGGCCGTGAACTGGATCGGCGTGACAGAAAGCCCTTGCCCGAAAGAAGCCGTGAAGGCGTTTATGTTTATCATCTGCTTGAGCCCGGAAATATTTCCGCTTGCCTCTCCAATCGTGTCAATCCCGGTCTTTCCCCCAAATCCGAAATTTTTCACGTATTCCAAGAATCTCATATTCCCCAGCAATTTTTCCACATAAATCGCCCCCGTGTTCAAAGATTTTTCCAGGACCTGCGTCATCGTTTGCACGCCGTTCGCTTTGAGGTCCGAGTTGTGGATCGAAAAGCCGGCCTCATTCACTTCTCCAGTGTCGGTATATGATGTATCCGGCGTCACCACCTTCGCATCGACGCCGGACGCCAGCGTGATCGATTTGAAAATTGATCCGCATTCATAGTTTTCGCTCACGGCCGGGTTTGTAAACACGGATATGTCATCAACTTTCGAATAGTCGTTCAAATTGAAATCCGGAGCCGACGCCATGGCCAGGACACCGCCCGTAGCCGGATCCATTATGACGATACTCCCCCGATCGGCCTGATATTTCTCCACCGCTTTTTTGATCGCCATTTCGGCTCGATATTGGATAGTGTGATCGAGAGTGAGCTGAAGATCCGCGCCGTTCTGGGCCGGAGCAAGCTTGTGTTCACCGATCGATATCCAACGGCCGCCCGTATCCTGCTCCTGTTCTAGGCTTCCGGCCGCACCTTCGAGCTCTTTGTTCCAAAAGGCTTCGAGACCATATCGCCCGATTGTTTTTTCCCCATCGGACCCCACAAATCCCACCACCTGGGAAGCAAAATTGCCGGCCGGATAAAAACGTTCAGATTCCGGAGACATGTATATTCCTTTCATTTTTTTCGATCTTATCTCCTCGGCTTTCCCGTCCTCGACTTTGTGCTGGATCACCGCATACCAGCCATCCGGCTGGTCCAATTTTCTCTCCAGATCGCCTTCATCGAGCTGAAGAATGACCGCCAATTCGTGCGCCTCCGCCTTTGCGTTTTCAACTTCTTTCGGAACCGCATACACCAATGACAACTCGCGATTAACCGCGACAGGGTATGATCCGCTCCCGTCTTTCACAAAAATCTTGCCACGCTTCGGAACCAGATCCTGATATATTTTTTGCTGATTGGATGCCAACTCCTGATAGTATGTATGAGCCGAAACCTGAAGATTGTAAAGACGGAAAAATACCGCCGCCGCACCCGCCAAAACAAAAAAAACCAGAATATATATTCGGTAATTCGTTTTTTTATGTATTTGTTTGTGTTTAGAAATTTTCATGGCAATGATCAGTGAACAACGAACAGTGATCAGTGTATCAATAAATATTGTTCACTGGTCATTGATCACTGTTCACTGAAAAACTATTTCATCGCAACATTTCCGGGAAGCATCATGTAGCTCACATCTTTCGGTGCGGTCATGTCGAGATCCTTTGTTCGCTCCTCAATATTGTACATCGACCGAAGTTGCGCTTCTTTGATTTTCAAATTCCCATTGCTGTTTTTCAGATCTTGCACCTGCTTTTCAAGCTCTCTGATTTTGAAACCCTGCGTGGCGACGTTGTTCACTTCAAAGATATAAAACACGCCCGAAACGCAAATCAGAATCACAAGCAAAAAAGACCAGGCAATTTTTCCCGCTTTTGCCGGGTTTTTCTTTATCGCCTTCTTCCTTTCCGCGAAAACAACCGGGTTGGAATGGGTGATGGTGGCAAATTGGCTCATGGACTTGCGTCCCCCCCGAATTAGCTTCTTGTTTACAATTTTTTCGCCACTCTCAATTTGGCGCTTCTCGCTCTTGGATTTTGTGCGACCTCACTTTCCGAGGCCGTGACCGGTCTTTTCGTGACGGCCTTGAGACGAGCCCGATGGTCGCAGACGCATTTCGGAAAATTCGGCGGACAAACACAGTCCTGCGATTCTTCGCGAAAAAATTTTTTCACGATCCGATCCTCGAGCGAATGGAAACTGATAATGGCTAATATCCCCTCACTAGCCAAAACCTTCACTGCCTCCCTCAAGAATTTTTTCAAATTTTCAAGTTCGTGGTTGGTTTCGATCCGCAAGGCCTGAAATACCTTTGTGGCAAAATGTACTCGGCCTTTTTTGTATCTTTCCGGTATCGCAGCAGATATGATTCTTACCAATTCTGCTGTTCCCTCTATGTCTTTGGCTTTTCTCGCTGCAGCTATTTCCCGCGCGATTCTTTTTGAAAAATTTTCCTCCCCCATTTCCCGGAAAATCCGAGCCAGCTCGACTTCTGCGTATTTGTTTACGATATTCGCGGCCGTCTCTTCCTGCATCTCCTGCGAATAGCGCATGTCGAGCGGTCCGTTTTGCAGAAAGCTGAACCCGCGCGCCTTGTCCTCGATTTGATCCGAACTGAATCCCAAATCCACCAAAATTGCATCTACGGTTTTGATTTTGAGCCCTCTGACGATTTCTTCGATATTTGCATAATTGCCAGCCGCTCCGTGCCAATACCCGACGATCTTGCCTCTGCGATTCCCAAGTTCCACGAAATGTGAAAAGGCTTTGTCGTCATTTTTATTTTTAATATTGATCGGCGCGGAGCGAACCGGCTGAATCGAATCTTTTTTTGCAATAGAAATTCCTTTCGTGAGTTTTTTTTCAAAATTTTGTATGGCTCTCTCATCCCAATCGATCGAGATCAACCTGCCGCCCGGCAATATTCTCTTCAAAATTTCTTCCGAATGCCCTCCCGCTCCCAGCGTCCCGTCCACAACTGCCATACCGGGCCTTAACTTCAAATTTTCGATAACCTCCCCCAGCAAAACTGATTTGTGGATCATCATTATATTTCCTAAGGCTTAGCCTTGGGACGCTCCTAAGGCTAAGCCTTAGGAGATCGTCGGTCTTAGTAAATTCCAAGCTTACCAAGTTGTTCCGCAATATCGTCCGTATTTTTTTCCGCCTCTTTCTTGTACGTACTCCAATTGCCCTCATCCCAAACTTCGAGACGGTTGTAGAGTCCCGCCAAAACCACCTCTTTCTTGAGGCCCGCATATTCTTTGAGATAGTCCGGAATGAGCACGCGGCCCAATTTGTCGATATCCACATCGACCGCACCAGCCAGCATCAAACGGACGAAACTTCGCGTTCCCGACTCCCCCATCGGAAGACTTCCAAGTTTCGATGACAGCTCTTCCCAGGTCTTCATCGGATATATGAAAAGACAGTTGTCGAGACCGCGCGTGACAACCGCTTTCCCGCCGAAATCATTCCGAAATTTCGCCGGAATCGCCACGCGTTTTTTGGGATCGATATTGTGATTATATTCACCGATGAACATAAGTTACGCACAGATTGACTTACTTATCCCCACTTCTATCCACTTTGCAACACTATAGGTACATTTTAATCCACTCTCGAACATCCGTCAACACTTCACCAACAATAAAAAAATAGCTTGTATAAGCTATTAGTCATCTCAGTTGGGCACAGGTTATCCACTCTTTCCGGGAATTTAATCCAAAATCAAAATTTCTTCTCCGCTGGGCTTGAGTTCTTCTTTCACTTTGATAGTCAAAGACAAAACCGCACCGAGGACCAGAATGATGAAGGCCCAGAAAAATACGGTTTGATAGGCTTCGATCTGCGCTTTTAGAATGATGAGCGGAACAAATTGCTTGACGATGCCCGGAGCGAAAGAATGGAGCGAGCTATATCGCGCTATTTCCAAGACTTTCGATTCGGTCGAATTGTTGAGGATTGTCCCGAACACGGCGATCCCGAACGCTCCGGCGATGTTCCGCGCGAGCGCCAAAATTGAAGACGCGATTCCGATTTCCTGCTGAGGAACGACCGTCGCAATGATATTCGTCCTTTGCGCCATGCCAAAACCGATTCCGAAAGCCATCACCGACATCGGAAAGATGATGCTCATTGCCGACGAGCGCGCGTCGATGGATGTGAAAAAATATATCCCGACAGCCGCGATCAGAGTGCTCGCTCCAATGACAAACCGCGGCTGGATTTTTCCAGTGAGCATGCCGCCCACCGGAGCCGCCAAAAGGATCATGAAAGCCATCGGGATGAAAAGATAGCCGGTCTTGGTCGCATCATAACCGAGATAAGTCTGGGCAAAAATTGGAATCAGAAAAACGCTTCCCATCATTCCCATGAAGACTATGAAGTTGTTGATCAAAGTATTCGTGAAAACACTCTCTTTGAAAAATTTGAAATCGACGATCGGCTCGGGATGTTTTCTTTCTACATAGATAAAAATTGCCAAAAAAAGAGCTATCGCAAAATACGAAACATCACTTTGCCAAGACAGCCATCCCCAGCTCATCCCCTTGTCGAGCACCAATACAAGCGCCGAGAGTGCCGCTCCGAGCGTGATCGCTCCCCACCAATCGAAAAAAATCGTTTTCTTTTCGGAAACCGATTCTTTGATGTATGAGAGAGCCATGATGATTCCGATGATGCCGACCGGAAGGTTGACGAGAAAAACCGACCGCCAGCCGAAATTGTCGATGAGCGGGCCGCCGATGAGCGGGCCGAAAACCACCGCCGCCGCAAACGATGAAGACCAGATGCCGAGCGCCTGGGCCCGTTCTTTCCCATCCGGAAAAGTGACGGCCAGAATCGCCATCGCCGTCGGATAGTCAGCCGATCCTGCAATCGCCTGAATGACGCGAAAAACGATCATCGAGCTCAGATTCCAGGCAAATCCGGCCAGCACCGATCCGAAGATGAAAATTGCGAAGCCCCAAAGATATACTTTTTTTCGGCCGATCGTGTCACCCAATTTTCCCCAAATCGGAACAAAAATCGCGTTCGCAAGGATGTACGCCGTCGCGATCCAGCCGGCCGATGTCACGGTGATGTGAAAATCGGAGATTATTTTCGGCAAAGCCAAATTGACGACCGTCTGATCAAGACGCCCGAGGAACGTTCCGACGATGACTGTGATAAGCACCATCCAGCGATATCGGCCGATTCCATTTCTTATTTTTCCGTTTTCTTCAGGCATAAAGAGATATTATAAGTTTGAATGTATAAAAAATATTAATATTTGGATCAAATCCAAATGTCAAAAACCAAATATCAAATCAAGCTCAAAGTCCAAAATCCAAATTTTTATATTTCTTCATTTGGATTTGATTTGACATTTGAGCTTTGGATTTTGGATTTTTTTACTTGTAGATCCACATTTTGACGGACATTCCGTTCTTGAGTTCAGGATATTGAGAAAGATTGAAACGCGCCTCCACGTTGAATTCGCTTTCCTGCCGCTGGTCGGAAATATTGAAGACGACGTCGGATGGTCGCGATGTCGGGCTCACCTCGTCGATGATCCCTTCATATTGTTTTGTTCCGTATGCGTCCACTTCGAAAAGGACTCTTTGGCCAACTTTGACATCTTGCAAACCTTTGTCCTCCGCCAGCCTTCCGACGACCCGCAGGTCTGCGGGCTTGATCATTGTCACGATCGCTTCTCCCGGATTGAAATATTTTCCGACCGAATCCTCCCGGCTGATCACCAACCCGTCGCTTTTTGCTTTCACGAGCTCGTTTCCGACTCTGGCCACGACGGCGCCCGCCGAAATTTGATCGCCTTCGCGCGCAAAGAGCTCTTCCAAAATCCCTCCCGACTTCGATGAAAGCGCGATCGGCGAAGCGTCGATTTCCGCTTTTTCAACATAGACTCTCTTCGATACTGTATTGAGATAAACCAGGCCCGCGGCGGTGGCAACGATAGCGAAGACGATCAGAACGACAATCATTATTCGGCGGGTCTTGTTTTCGCCGTTATTGTTGTTATTGTGATTTTCTTGTTCCATAATATTAGAACTTTATTATCTTATCTCCAACCGAAAGTCCGGACAGAATTTCCGCCATTCCGTCTGAGCCATATGCGCCGGTTTGCACTTCTCTCCTTTCGGGAAATCCTTCCGACATCATCATTACGTATTTTTTTCCGGCATCCGAGAAGAGGGAATTTTGCGGAATGACCATTGCCTGCGACTGCTGGGATATTTTGATATTCACTGTCCCTGTCATTCCCGGCCGCAAGTCCGCATCTTGACTCGCGAGCATGAGCACAACTTTGTACGCAGCCGCTCCGTTTTGATCCGTTTCGGACGGATATATGTCCTTCACTTCGGCCTGCAAATCGATATCGTTCCCGTCATCCGAGCTGATCGATATTTCAGCCGGCATTCCGACGGATATTTTTTTGACATCAAGCTCCGAAACAAAAGCGTCCGCCTCCAAATTTTCGCCTCCTGCTATTTTCATCACCGGATTTGCCGGAGCGACCACTTCTCCAACCTCGATCGACCTGTCCGTGATCACGCCGTCAATCGGCGCCGTGAGGCGGGTTTTGGCCAATTGAAGATTCGCTTTTTCGACCGCGTCTTTCGATGCAGCCAGTAGTGAACTTTGCACATCGACTCCGATTTTTGACTTGTCTTCCGTTGATTTTTGCGTCTTTATTTCATATTCTTTTCCGCTGCCGTTTTTGAGGCTTCGCAATTTGTTTTTCTGAATATTCACATCTTCTTGCGCTTGTTTGAGCTGGGCAGCCGCCGCGTCGCGCGCCGCTTGAGCCTGGCGCAAAGAAACCGCGCTTTCTTCGCTGTCTTCTTCGGCAAGAAGCTGTCCGGCTCTCACTTGATCGCCGACCGAAACAAAAATATCCTTTATTTTCCCGCCATTTTCAAAGGCCAGATCGGCGCTCTCGGCTGAATCGAGGGAAACATCGGCAGAAACCACGTTTTTGACAGTGCCTCTCCCAACTTCGAAATATTCAGTTCCGGAGACAGCTGAAGTTTTCGAAAGATGCACTGCCAAAAATGTGCCGATGGCCACGAGAAGAGCTATTGAAATAGCAACATAATTTCGTTTAATTGATTTCATATCTTTCAATTTTGTTCTTTGGACAATTTTTCTAGCAGGCTGAGAAATGTCTTTTTTTCACCGGACGAAAGCAGATCGATCTTCCGGACGACTTTTTCCATTTTTTTTCTTAGGCAATCTTCAAGCGCTCTTTTCCCTTTGGGCGTCAATGATACAGAAATATTTCTGCGATCGTCCTTGTCTTCTGATCGGACCACAAACTTGCCTTTCACCAGATCATCGACGATCGACGTGGCCGAAGGCGGCGCGATAAAAAGATACTTTGCCAGATCTTTCATCAGCACGTCTTTTTCGTCTCTCACAAATCTCAAGGCCTCGATCTGAAGAATCGAAAGCTCCCCTGCCATCTCGCCCTCCTCTTTGATTTGCTTTCGGATCGATCTTCCGAGATTGAAAATAAGAGAAACAATTTTTTCAGTTGTGGAGTTGTTTGCCATTATCATTAAATAGTCTAACTATTAGGCAGTCTAACAAATTCTCAAATCGTGTCAAGCAGCTCGCTTAAGTTTTGTTCTGCCGGAATATTTCTTTTTTTTAAGATATCCATTTTGGTATTCATTGCCTTAAACTGCGCTTTTTTATCCACAAGCCTCGAAAATACACCCTGTTGCACAGATTTGAAAGGAATTGTATAATATCGGTGTAATACAAAAAGACAAATAAAAAGCGAGCGGCCGACAGGGGGATTTTTGATTGACTATATATTCCGCGCGGCCAATTGCAAAAGATAAAATGCCAAAAAAGAAAACCACAGAAAATAACAAAGATCAAGAACTCCAAAAAATCGCTGCGATCCGGGAAATGATTGCAAACGCCGAGCGGACGATTGCGTCGGCCCGCGCTATGCTCGCTCAGATCGAGGGCGTCCCCTTGAAAAAGGCAGCAAAAATGGTTTCTTCCGATGAAGATGGCGAAATTGTTGAAGGAGTTTTTGACGGACAAGTCATGATTGGGACCGACGGAAAACAGTATCCCGTCCCGGCCAACTACGCTTCGAAATCGAAGTTGGTCGAAGGCGATATGCTGAAGCTCACTATTACTCCGGACGGTTCTTTTGTTTATAAGCAAATCGGCCCGATTGAGCGGAAACGCGTGATCGGAATCGTCAGCCAGGACGATCTTGGAAACCACGTCGTCATCGGCGAAGGAAAAGCCTATCGCGTTCTTTTGGCCTCTGTCACGTATTTCAAGGCTGAACCCGGTGATGAAGTGACGATTGTCATTCCCCGCGACAGCGAAACCGTATGGGCGGCCATTGAAAATCTTGTGAAAAAAGGAGCCGCCGGCGATTTTTCCTCAGGAAATTTTGAGCGGGAAAGCCCCGAAGAAAAAACGGCCAAGACTATGGAAGACAATTTGGGACGCGACGGCAGGCTGGAAGTTGACTTGGTGGATGAATGGAAGCCCGATCTTGGAAAATTGACCGACGAACTGGGCAAATCCGCAGCCTAATACAAAAAGGTTTGGGCTTGATAAAGCTTGGCTTTGTGGAATTTTGAGAGCTTTGCTCGAAAAAGGAAAAAGCCGAGCTTTGATATAACTTCAATAAATAAAAACAAAAATTATGGCAAACACAGCAGTCGCAGTTCTCTGTAAACGTTATCCCATCATCCCCCAATTCGCAAAGTTCGCGATGATCGGGTTTATGAACTTTTTCATCGACATTCTCATCCTGAATGTCGAAATGACTTTGAGCGGACGCAATACCGGACTCTATTATACCGCTTTCAAAGCCTTTTCTTTCTTGTGCGCCGTCACTTTCAGCTATTTTTTCAACAAACATTGGGCTTTTCAGGACAAGAAGAAGACCGAGCAAGGCAAACAATTCTCTCAGTTTCTGTTTGTAAGCGTCATCGGAATGATTTTCAATGTCACAGCCGCTTCAATTGTGGTGACATATATCGCTCCGGCCGCGACCTTCATCTCTCTTTCCGGAAAGCTCTGGGGCAATCTCGGCGCCGTCGGCGGTGCCGCCGCCGGTCTTATCTGGAACTTCCTCGGCTACAAATTCTGGGTTTTCAAGAAATAGAAAACATCTTGTCATTCGCTTATTTAAGCGAGGTTAGTTTTTCTAGCCTCGCTTTTGATTTTTTTTTCCAAACGCTATAATATAACTCTATGAGCACTACCCTCTATCGAAAATACCGGCCGGCGAATTTTTCTGAATTGATCGGGCAAAAGCACGTCGTCCAGACGCTAAAGAATGCCATAAAAAGCGGCCGGATCGGGCAGGCTTATCTTTTTGCGGGACCGCGCGGAACGGGAAAGACTTCGATTGCGCGTATATTTGCCAAGACTATCAACTGTACGAGCCTCAAAAACGGCGAGCCGTGCCTCAAATGCGATTCTTGCAAGAATATTCTGGACAATCGGTCACTCGATATCATCGAAATTGACGCCGCTTCGAACACAGGCGTGGACAACATTCGAGAGCTTAGAGAGACCGTGAAATTGCCACCCAGCAGTTTGAAATACAAAGTCTATATCATCGATGAAGTCCATATGCTCTCCGGAGGTGCTTTCAATGCGCTCTTGAAGACTCTCGAAGAACCGCCGGCCAATGTTATCTTCATATTAGCCACGACCGAAGTTCACAAAATTCCGGAAACGATTCTTTCGCGCGTCCAGCGTTTCGATTTCACGCGACTCACGATCGAAGAAATCATCAAGCGCCTCGAAGAGATCGCGAAACTCGAAAAAGTGAAAGTTGACCGCGAAGCGCTCGAGATCATCGCCTCATCATCAGAGGGCGGAATGCGGAACGCCGAAAGCTTGCTCGGGCAAGTAATCGCTCTTGAAGACAAAAAAATCACGACCAAGGAAGTCGAATTCATTCTGGGAACCGTTTCGGAAAAATTCACGGCGGAATTTGTCGATTTGATAATAAACAAAAAATATCCCGAAGTATTCGCGAAAATCGGCGAACTTCGCGAAATGGGCATCGACTTCAAAAATTTCGGAAAATCACTGCTCAACTATCTGCGGCAGATGCTGGTCCTCAAAATAAATCCCGATCTCGGCCAAAAACTTTCTTATGAGATTACAAAAGAACGGTTAGAGCAGATTAAAAAGCAAGTAACCGACGTTGAAACAAGTGAAATTCTGGATTTCATCAATATTCTCCAAGAAAATTCGGAGAAGTTCAAATCGAGTCCGATTCCCCAGCTATTTCTTGAGGTTAGCATCGCCAGACTTGCCGCTCGTCTCGACACTCCGACGTCCCCGCAAAGAGGTTCGACCTCTTCGGTCAAAACTAGCGAAACTAAATCTGAAAATACGTCCGTAAAAAGAGAGCTTTCCTCAAAAAGCGTGGAAGAACGAGGTCGAACCTCTACGAATATGCCAGAAACCGCCCAATCAATAGCGGGATCAAAAACAAAAAATTCCAACTCTGCCGACATCGATCTTGTGCTTTCCAATTGGGCCGAAATTATCGATTCGCTCAAAAGCTACAACCATTCACTCTCTTCCGTCCTCAAAATGTCCCAACCCGTCCTCATTGACGAAAATTTTCTGGTCCTCAAAACGAAATACGATTTCTACAAAGACAAGCTCGTTGAAATGACCAACCGATTGACAATCGAAAAAGCGATTGATAAGATAACAGGCGTTGATTTGAAGCTGAAGCCCATCACCGAAAAAGAGCTCACAGAAGATTATCCAAACTTCAAAGAAAAAAAAAGCCTCCTACAGGAGGCCGCGGATATATTCGGAGGAAAAATTGTCTAGCAACCATTGGGGCGTCGCCAAGTGGTAAGGCAGGGGCCTTTGAAGCCCCCATTCGTGGGTTCGAATCCTACCGCCCCAGCATTGCGTTGAAATCACCGTTTTTGGGGGCATTGGCCAAGAGTTGATAAGGCATTTTAAAGCTTATACTAGCCAAATTTCCGCTTTCCATAGAAAGGTTCGAAAATAGAATTTCGAGAAGATGACGCTTGCCGTCGTCTTTTGCTTTTAGGAAGTCTTTTTTAGCTTTATTGCCGGCTAAAAAGACACTTTTCACTGGTTCGAAAGTGAAATTACCCTTGCCGGATTTTTGGATTCTTTTCAATTCATTTTCCAAATCAATTTTATCTTTTTCTAATTCTTTCAATTTTGCTTTGTAAGCGTCCTCGGACACCAGATTGTCCAAATGCCTGTCTAGCAGCTTGCTTTGCCTCTCTGCGTTCGTTTTTAGCTGTTTCTCGATGGTTCCAATGATGTCTTCAAGGTTATCTTTTCGCATTGCCAATTTTTCTTTCGCGGCAAGATATGAAATTTGAATTAATTTGCTATCAAATTTCAGGTTTCCTAGGGCATTGGCAATTAGTTTATCAATTTCTTCACTACGCAGATATTTTTTGTGCTGTTCACATTTTCCCTTGCCATTTGTGCAATAATAGTATGTATGCCCCTTTTTCTTGTCAGCAGTCAAAGCACAACCGCAACTTGCACACGTCATAAAACCCCGATAAGGAAAAAAATGTTTTTGTTTTTTGGAATGATTTTTTCCGAGTAATATATCTTGTGCTTGGTCGAATAATTGTTTCGTGATGATTGTTTCGTGTTTTCCTTGATAATATTTTCCGTCACGAAGCATTACGCCATAGTAAAACGGGTTCACGAGAACTCGATGAATGGTGCTTTTTCCAACCTTCCCTCCACTTTCTGTCCGCAATCCTTCTTTGTATAAAATATTGGCTATTACCTCTAAACTTCTCGTACCGAGAACATAGAGTTGGAATATCCTAGAAACAAACTTTGCCCTTTCGGGATCGGGGATTATTGTTTTGTTGATTTTTTCATTAAGATATCCAAATGGTGCCAAACTCGGCCACTCTCCCTTTTCAAGTTTTGCCCGATTTCCACGCTTCACATTGACACTCAAATCGTCCGAGTATTTTTTACCTACACCAAAATCAATGGAAAGCATAAACTTATCAGTCGGGTTGTCCATAATCACTTTGTCGATAGTTCGGATTTCTTTGATGTTTCCATTTTCTAGAAGTTCGATAATTTTAGCCCCATCAAAAATATTTCGGGTCAATCTGTCCACTTTCCAAGACAAAATAACACAATCTTTCTGCTTACTGATATATTCCAGCATTTCATTGAAAATTGGACGTCCCATCTTTTTAGCCGACATACTTTCTTTGAAAATATTGTCCACCTTGCGGTCTTCTCTTTCGGCAAGTTTTAATAGTTCGCTGATTTGCGAATCAATTGAAAGGGCTTGTCGGTCTTCACTTTCACTCGATTTTCGGGCATAGAGGATATATTTCATATTGAAACCAATCTAGCTAAATTTTTTATTTATGGCAAATGATAAATTGAATACTTGAATTTTCCCATGAACTCACTTTCATAATCTTTTTCAAAAATCTTCTTAAAATCATTCAGATATCCAAGCATTGTTTCGACCGCATTATTTTCCATAAGCACAACGGGCTTTTCAAGTCCGCGACTCGTAAAGTATGCTTTTTTTCCGCACAATCTTTTATCGTCTAAATTTTTTGATAGATAGTCAGTACACCCCCGCCAAAGGCGGTGGCTTGATGAGTGGGATCGCCTTAAAGGCGATAGCTCCCAATCACCCTTTTGTTAAATTAATTAGTGTTGTTGGAAACCGTCCTCTTGTTCGCCTTGTTCACGAATATACT
>DATGZC010000085.1:0-3748 GCA_035297345.1 Bathyarchaeia archaeon | reverse complement strand
TCTATGACTTCCTGCGCCTTATGACGATGACGACGACCGCGCGGGTCTTGGAGCGGGATATGTTTCAAAAAAGGATGCAAGGCGGACGGGATGTCGGCTTGCATGAGCTGGTTTATCCGATCATGCAGGGATATGACAGCGTGGAGCTTGAAAATGAAGTGGTTCTTTTGGGCAACGACCAGAAGTTCAACGAGCTTTTCGGCCGGCACTATCAGGAAAAATTCGCGCAGGAGCCGCAGACGATGATCATCACGCGCCTCCTCGTTGGCACAGACGGTAAGGAAAAAATGTCGAAATCCCTCGACAATTATATCGGCCTCACGGAAAGCGCAGAGCAGATGTATGGAAAAGTGATGTCCATCCCGGACGAAGCAGTGGAAGAATATTTCAAGCTGGCGACGGATCTCGATTTCAAAAAGTTGAAAAAAACGAATCCGCGTGATTTGAAAATGCTTTTGGCCTTTGAAATCGCAAGGAACTATCATGGTGAAAAAGAGGCCAAAGCGGCGCAGGAAAATTTTGTGAATGTTTTTCAGAAAAAAGCAGCGCCGGAAAAAATAAAGGCAGCCAGTGTCAAGGGCAACAAAATTAAGTTGACTGAATTTCTGGTGAAAGCCGGGATGGCAACAAGCCTTGGAGATGCCAGAAGAAAAATTGAACAAGGCGGAGTAAGTATTGATGGAAAAAAGATTATTGATTATAAATTTGGATTGCATAAGAAAGAAGATAATAATAAAGTTATAAAAGCTGGGAAGTTGCATTTTGGAAAAATAATCTTTAAATAAATTTTGAATTTTGAAATAATTTCGAATGACACAATGTTTAAAACATTAAAAAATTTAAACTTTGTTTGAAAATTGAAAATTAGAAATTGAAAATTTTAATTATATGGCCAACAGACATCTCTTGCGCTCCATTGCCATGCAGTCCCTCTATGAGTGGGATTTTCGAGGCAAAGACGAGAAAAAAATCGACGAGATAATCCGCCACAATGTGAAAGAATTCGGACCGGGAGTGGAGGACGAGGCTTTCGTTTTCTATCTGGCCCAAGGTGTGCTCAAAAATCGGAAAAAAATCGACCAACTGATAGAAAAATGCGCTCCGGAGTGGCCGCTTGAACAAGTGACTGTGACGGACCGGAATGTTCTGCGACTGGGGATTTTCGAGTTGGTTTTCGGAAACTATGAAGAAGTGCCGCCGAAAGTGGCGATCAACGAAGCGATCGAACTGGCCAAAACATATGGCGGCGACTCATCGGGCCGGTTTGTGAACGGCGTGCTGGGAACGATATATCGCGAGATGGGAGAACCGATGAAGGATGATAAAGGTGACAAGAAAGAAGAAGAGCCGGAGGCGAAGTAAGCACCTCGGTAAGTATGTAGGTAAGTATTAAATAATTGTTAAAATCCAAATTTCAAAATCCAAATGACAAATAAAACCAGCCTATGGCTGAGATTTGACATTTGAGCTTTGAGTTTTGGACTTCTATCGCTATGGTTGTCAAGAACATCGAGGAGCTTGAGAAAAAAATAAAAATAAAATTCAAAAATCTGGATCTGCTTCAGACAGCCGTTACTCACCGTTCCTATCTCAACGAAAACAGAAGCTATAAACTGGACCAAAACGAACGCCTCGAGTTTCTCGGGGACGCCGTTTTGGAGTTGGTCGTGACGGACTATCTCTACGGCAACTATCCCAATCCGGAAGGAGAGCTTACAAACTGGCGCGCATCACTTGTGAACAAGGATATGCTCGCGCGGGTTTCGCGGTCGATCGGAGTGGAAGAGCATCTTTTGATGAGCCGGGGAGAGGCGAAGGACACGGGGAGGGCGCGGGACTATCTTCTTGCCAATGCAATGGAAGCGATCATCGGCGCGGTATATCTTGATCAGGGTTATGACGCAGCAAAAAATTTCATTTTGGAAAAAATTGTCGTGAATCTCAAGGATGTTCTCGAAAGCAAATCCTATCTTGACCCGAAATCTCACTTTCAAGAACAGGCTCAGGACAAGGCCGGCATCACCCCGAACTATCGCGTCTCGAGCGAATCGGGGCCCGATCATGACAAAAAATTTGTGGTCGGGGTATACCTCGGCGATGAAAAAGTGGCCGAGGGCGAAGGATCTTCAAAGCAAGAGGCGCAAAGAAACGCGGCCAAAGCGGGACTGAAAACAAAAGGTTGGTGAAAAATAAAACAAAAAAGTGTATTTAAAAAGAATCGAAATATCCGGGTTCAAATCTTTTGCAGCCAAGACCATCTTGGATTTTTTGCCTTCGTGCGATCTCAAAAATGGAAATAACTGCGGAATCACAGCGATTGTCGGGCCGAACGGATCGGGAAAATCGAATACGGCTGATGCGATCAAATGGGCGATGGGCGAGCAGTCGCTCAAAAATTTGCGCGGAAAAAAATCCGAAGACGTGATTTTTGCCGGATCAGGGAAAAAAGCGCAATTGGGGAGTGCCAAAGTTTCTCTTTTTTTCGACAATTCAGACAAAATAATCCCGATCGAATTCGAAGAAGTTGTGATTGCGAGAAAAATATATCGAAGCGGCGAGGGAGAATATCTCATCAACGGAAGCAAAGTGCGGCTGATCGACATTCATGACCTGCTGGCCAAAGCCGGGGTGGGACAGCGGAGCTATTGCATCATCAATCAGGGGATGGCGGACGCGGTCCTCAATGCGACGCCAATCGAGCGCAGGGTCATCCTTGAAGAAGCAGCGGGAGTGAAGCCATACCAGCTGAAAAAAGACCGGTCGCTCCGGAAACTCGAAACGACTCGCACGAATATGTTGCGGGCGGCGGACCTCACGCGGGAAATCGAGCCGCATCTCCGGGTGCTCAAGCGGCAGGCCGACAAGGCGCGAAAAGGCGAAGAAGTGATGCGGGAACTCAAAGAAAAGCAAAAGATTCTTTTTGGATCGCTTTGGCGCGATATCGCATCAAAATTCGAATGCGTTTCGATCGAAAAGGATGACACCGGGCGCGAAGAAATGAAACTGCAGAGAAAAATTGACGATCTTGAAATCAAAGTCAGCCAGGAAGCGAAAACCAATGTCAATTTTGAGAGCCAAAGAAATTTTCTTGAGAAGGAACGGGAAGAAAAATTCACTTCTCTCAACGAAGTTCGGAAAAACCTGGCGATGGTTGAAGCAAAAATCGAGATTGAAAAAGAAAAAGCCAAAAATTTTGCGCGAATCAGTGAAATCCCGGTCGATTTTCCGTATTTCAAAGAAGAATTCAAAAAATTGAGAAATGAATACGAGCGATTGGAAAACAAGCTGTCGGCCCTTGAGAGCCTCGAAGAGCTGGAAATCGTGAAAGAGGAACTTCAGATTTTGAAAAGAGAATTTGAGAGAATTTCGCGCGAGCTCAATGAAGGAAAAAAATCGCAAGTTGAGGAAAAACAGAGAGAAAGCACCATCAATTTGAAAATCATCGGCGATTTGGAGAGGGAAAGGAGGCTATTTTTGGAAAAGCAGGAGAAGCTTCTCCAAGAGACCGAGGAAAACCGGAAAAAAATGGACGCGCTCTTCCAAGAAGATCGCAACGCCCGCCGCCGCTACTTCGAGCTTGAAGCGGAACTGCGGCGCATGCAGGAGAGTTTGGCCGGCATCCGCGAAAAAATGAACGAAATAAAGGTCAGGATGGCAAGGATCGAGGTCAGAGAGGAGGACTTGAGAACCAGAATAAGGGCGGAAATGAATATTGAAAATCCAGAGCAGCTCGTAGAGACGCGATTAA
>DATGZC010000084.1:0-5540 GCA_035297345.1 Bathyarchaeia archaeon | reverse complement strand
CTTCCATGACTGCGATCGGACGGCGATTCCAGTTGGCGCAGGCAATGCCCGAGAACGGACTGACATTTCCCGAATTCACCGGCGCACCGCTTTCCTGTCTTGATGCATTGAGATTCAGCGGATTCACTTTTCCTTTTCCGCCGAACCATCCGCGCCAGTATCCGAAGCTGGCGACCAGGATTATAATTATCACGACTGTGACAATTTTGCTCATGGCCGACATTTCTCTGATTTTGTTGAACATACGCGTCTTTTATTAATATTACTATTTTTGGCAAACCGGACAAAAAAATGTGCCCCGTTGCCCCAACTTTATTCTTTGAACTATTGTACCACATTTCGGGCATTTCTTTCCAGCCCGGCGATAGACTTTCAGGACGTTCTGAAAATTTCCGGGCGCGCCGGCCGTATCGCGATAGTCTGAATCGGAAGTTCCCCGCAATTCTATCCCTTTCTTAAGCACATTTTGGATGGCCCGATATATTTTTTTCCTGTCCAAGCGTGATATTTCTTCAGCCGGACGCGTCGGCAAAATTCCGGCTTCATAAAGAATTTCGCTCGCATAGATGTTGCCGATTCCGGCGATCTTTTCTTGGTCCATCAAGAGCAATTTGATCGCCGTCTTTCTCTTGTCCAAAATTTCCTCCAGCTTGAAAAGAGTAAATCCGCGGCTCATCGCGTCGACTCCGAGGCTTTTAATTTCTTTGATTTCTCCGATTTTGTCCGTATCCGCCAGAATAATTTTCCCGAACTTCCGAAGATCCGAAAACTCCAAAGTCTTCCCGGATTTCAGATAAAAAATATGACGAATATATTGATTCACTTTCTCTGAAAAATAATCTTTCTCAACAGTTTTGCGTCTTGCGTCTTGTGTTTTGCGTTTCACGAGCAAGTGTCCCGTCATCTTGAGATGGATATATATCGTTTTCCCGCCGGAAAGATCCAAGAATATATTTTTTCCGATCCGCCTGGCTTGGACTATTTTTTTGTTTTTTATCTCTTTTGAAAACTTTTCCGCCGGCATTTTGACCGACTTTTTCCAATCCGTCCAAAAACCGACGATTGTGTCGCCTTTGATTTTTTTGTTGAGATCATCCACGATTGTTTGGACTTCGGGCAGTTCGGGCATATGCGCTTCGCTAATTATTTCAGTTGATATTTTTCGATTATTGGCTGGTTAGTTTCATTTTTCTTGAGATATATTATAGCATAATTATTCTTGAAGACCGGCGACCAATCATCGTTGTTATTTATATTTTCGAAAAAACTTTGGGCCCAAGGAGTGATGTCTCCTCGATAGAAAACAATCGCTTTGAAGCCGTACTTTTCGTCGACTTGCCGGAATATATCCGGATTTTCCTGCATCGGCTTGTAGATTTGGCTGAAAAAAGAACTGGGATATACCTCTGGCCGGTTGTCGACGAAAACTTTTTCTTCCGGCGGCAGGTAGAAGATCAAATATCCGCCGATGTCATAATTGTTGAAAATCGGCCCTGAAATTTTTTTGTCCCGAAGAAATTCAGCCGCCTCTTGCGTGCCCGGCCGAAGTCCGATCCCGAAATCTTTTTTGTGGACAGAAACAAATTGCCAATTGCCATAGATGGCCAGAATGGCAATGAGGACAAATAAAACACCCGCTCCGTTCTCTTTGGCAATATTCATCTCGCCTTTCTTTTGCTGAAAGACGGCAAAATATGTCCATGAAAGGATCGGCAGCGCGAAAAGACCGATCAAGGAAAAATTTCTGAGCGCCAAAAACCCGATCGCTCCAAAAAAGACCGACACCGCCAAATTTTCGAAAGAAAATCTTTTTCGGTTGATGAAAAAAAGCAGAAGAAGACCGATTGCCAAAAAAATCAGGCTCACTTCCAGCGTCAAGAAGTTGGGATTTGCGATGCCATAATTTTCCAGGAACCAGACCGACTTCTCCTCGAGCACCGTATAGCCATAATTGGCATATATTTTGAAGGGATGAATGGCCCCTTTGAGGCCGGCAGGGTTTGCAAGCGCCGCGAGTCCTGCCAAAAAGCCGATTCCCAAAAGCCATTTTGCCTTCGTCAGTGTTTCTTGAAAATCCCGATCGTCAAGGCGCGAAAGAACCAGCTTTCCTGCGGCGGCGATGAAGAAAACGCCGATCAAAAACAGGCCGAGAAAAAAATAGACGTGAAGATTCACCCAAAGGATCATAAGAATCGGCAGAACCAAGAGCCATCGGGAAGAGATCCTTTTTCCGCTCCATAGCCAGAGTATCAAAAAGAACATCCCCGCAAAAAACGCGCTGAATCCCTCCGGCCGGATCTCGCGTCTTTCGGCTGCCAGCGGGATGAGCAGAAGAGAGAATAGCGCCGCATAATGAAAGCTCGATCCCCGCCAGGCCAAGAAGAAAAAAATGGCGAGAGTCAGCACGGAGAGAAGAATATAGGCAATCGAAAGCCCCTTGAATCCCAAAGCGGACCAAATATGATAGAAAACAAGCCCCGAAGCCCAATGATGGTTCACGAAAGGATAGTCGGGATACGTGTAGGAAAAAAAATTTTCGTGGATCGGTGAAGCGTGGCTCGAAAGATCGAAATGATTCTCAACCAGCCACTCTCCGTTCTTGATATGCCGCCCCAAATCGGCCGTCGTGAGATCGATCTTCCCGGCCATCAAAAATCCGAACCACGCAAGAAGCAAGAGAAATATTCCTATTTTTATCCATTTTTTGCTCAGATTGTCCATATTAAGCTATCTCTTATTGTATTTTAGCATAAATTCGACTGCAAAAAATTCCTCGGGTTTCACTATGGCAAATTCACATATTTTTTTGTAAACCACATGCAGTGGAAAAAATTCGAAATAATCGTTTTCATCAAACCAGGCACATTTGAAATCAAAAAGGCGCAGTCCCGTGAACCGCGAAAGAGCCAGGGCATACAGTGTGAGCTGGGCGATCGGCTTTTCTTTTTTGGCATTGGGCTTGTAGTCCAAGATATGCACCACGCCGTTTCGGATTTGGAGAAAATCGACATGGCCAGTGATGATCTCCCCTTTTTTGAGATTCACGGGGACGCTGAACTTGAGACGGTTTTTGAAATGCGATATGTCTGACTGCTCAAGCAAAACAGGCACTTCCACGGCGATGGTGGTGCTGTCGCAAAAGAACATAAACTCCTGCAGCCTCTGATGCCTTTCTTTGTTTCGGGCAACGGCCTGAATGACAAAGCGTGCCATTTCGGTCGCCCGGTTCTGAAGCAAGGGCTGTTTACACCTTTTTCTTCACCTTCAAAAAATCCAAATAATTTTCGGTGTTGATGATTTCAACTGTCGAGCCGGGGTATGCATCCAAAAAATCTCGCGGAATTTTGGCTTCTTTTTTTGAAAACTTGAATTCGAAACCGAATATTTTCCCCTCGCGCTCCTCAATCCAGTCAATTTCTTTCTGATCCCATGTCCGCCAAAAATAATTGTTCGCGGAAATTTTTCGATATTCTTGGGTTTTCATCCTTTCCGCCACCAGAAAATTTTCCCAGAGTTTTCCGACGTCGTCGCGAATATTCAAGTCGTTGAAATTGGATATGACGGCGTTCCGAATACCGTTATCAAGAAAATAGTATTTGCTTTTTTTGGTTATTTCTTTCCTCAGGTTTCTGGAAAAACCCCGCAGATTGAAAATGACAAACGATTTCTCCAAAAGATCCAGATACCGTCCCACCGTTTTGTAGTCCAGCGCCAGCCTTTCCCCAAGCTCGGTGAGGGAAACTTCGCTTCCGATCTGAAAAGCCAGAAGGCGCAACAGATCAAGTAGGATCTTCGACCCTTTCACTCTTTCCAGCTCCAAAATATCTTTTAGGAGATAGGAATTCACAATTTCCTCAAGCACATCTTTTTTCTCCTGTTTGGTTTTGGCCGTGACGGCTTCTGGATATCCTCCGAAAACAAGCCACTCCGGCAAACGCTCCTTGAGTTCGTGGGGATTGTAAATTTCAGACAGTTCGATCTGGGAAAGAGGAAAAAGAGTGAGCGCTCTTTTTCGACCAGTGAGCGGCTCTCCAATTTGGCCGGCCAGCTCAAAAGACGACGACCCGGTGGCAATAACTTTGATTCCCGGAATTTGATCGACAATGATTTTGAGACCCTGACCGACATTAGGAATCCTTTGCGCTTCATCAATAGCCAAGAGTTCGTAGCCGGAAACGTATTCTTCTATCCGCGAAAAATTCTGCGAACTCAAAATCTCTTGAGTCTGGATGTTGTCGCCGGAATCAAGCTTGTATTTCAAATTTGACCGCTTCAAAAAGCCCTGAAGCAGGGTGGTTTTTCCGGCCTGGCGGGAACCGTAAATAACCAGCACCTTGTTCGGCTTGAGATATTTCTCCAGATTGTCATAAAAACGAGGTAATTTCATATTGTTCATTATACACCCAATCCTTGTAATTGTCAAATTATGAGGATTAGTGATGATGTAAATAATCTAATTTAAAGGAGTGGAAAAAGCCCAGGGAACAGCGTCTTTTTAGGTTTCTCCCCAGTTGTCACCGACTTTCACATCGGCGATGAGCGGGACAGAAAGATTGTAGACGGCCTCCATCTCGGCTTTCACGTCCTGCGCGAATTTCTCTGCATCCTTTTCCGGCACTTCAAACAGCAATTCGTCGTGGATTTGAAGAACCATTTTCGTTTCGGGATATTTCTCCCGGATCAATTTGTCCGCCGCAAGCATCGCGAGTTTTATGATATCGGCCGCGAGTCCCTGGACCGGCATATTGACCGCCATCCGTTCGGCCTGATTGCGGAGCATTGCGTTCGCCGAATTTATCTCTGGAATATAGCGGCGCCGGCCGAGCTGAGTTTCGACAAATCCCTTTTCGCGCGCCGAAATTTTCACCTCGTCGAGAAACTGGGCCACTTGAGGATAGTTCGCGAAATATTTTCGGATAAAATCCCGCGCTTCTTCCTGATCCACTCCCGCCGACTGCGCAAAACCGAAAGTGCTCATGCCATATATAATACCGAAGTTCAGGGCCTTGGCGGCGCTCCGCATTTTTTTGGTCACTTTTTCGAGATCCAATTTATTGACGCGCGCTGCCGTCGCCGTATGAATGTCTTCACCGGCAAGAAAAGTAGTGATCATCCGCACATCGCCCGAGAGATGGGCCACGATGCGCAGTTCGATCTGGGAATAGTCGGCGCTCACCAGCTTGTGGCCGGCTTTAGCCTCGAAAGCCGTCCGGATGACTTGTCCCAGCTCCGTCCGGATCGGAATATTTTGAAGATTCGGTTCGGAAGAAGATAGCCGCCCGGTTGTCGTCACCGCTTGGTTGAAAGTCGTATGCAAGCGCGAATGTTTGTCCGCCAAATTCGGAAGAGTATCAAGATAGGTCGTTTTCAATTTGAACAGTTCGCGATATTCTTCGATTTTTTCAATTATCGGGTGAAGGGCCTTTATCTTTTGGAGCTCCGGAGAAGCCGTCGAGAAGCCGGTTTTTCCCGCTTTGATATTTTTGGTCGGAATTTTCAGCTTTTTGAAGAGGACTTCCCGCAACTGGGAGGAAGAATTC
>DATGZC010000083.1:0-15893 GCA_035297345.1 Bathyarchaeia archaeon | reverse complement strand
TGATGCAGGAGTCAGCCAAAGCCGCCCTGTCCTATGTCCGTTCGAGGAGCGGAGAATTGAAATTCAACAAAAATTTTTTTCAAAAAAGCGATATTCATATCCATGTTCCAGCCGGTGCGATCGCAAAAGACGGCCCTTCGGCGGGGATTGCGATGGCCACCGCCCTTGCGTCCGCGCTTACCAAAAGAAAAGTGAAAAAAGAAGTGGCGATGACCGGAGAAGTGACGCTTCGCGGAAAAGTTCTGGGAATCGGAGGAGTGAAAGAAAAGATTCTAGCGGCGCATCGAGCCGGATGCGAGATGGTGATTTTGCCTTTGGAAAATGAAAAAAGCCTGGTCGATATCCCCAAAGAAGGGCGAAAAAAAATGAAATTCCGGTTTGCGAAGCACATGGACGAAGTGTTGGGAATGGCCTTGAAGTAAGCTTCTTTCTTCTAGCTAAGCTGTTATTTCGGCTAATTTTTTGCTTGTGGATAACTCTCGCTTGACAGTGATATTGAGAGTGATATAGTGATAGTGCTGGTATCTTGTATGTCGTATTTTAATTACTAAAATGTTAGATACCAAATACTAGATACTAAATACTAACATAAAAAAATGGAAAAAAATCTCACAGATAAGCAAAATTTGATCCTTGAAACGATCAATGAAATGGTTGAGAGCGGGCAAGGAAATCCGACAGCGTATCGGATTTCGAAATATCTCCAGAAAAAGGGGATGAAAGTGGAATCCGTGAAAAGCGTTGCGCAGGTGATCGAAGCGCTTGAGAAAAAAGAACTTGTGAAGCGGGATGTATTTCGAAAAATATTTTTGGTTGAAAACGAAAATATGCCGGTCGGGCTCGAAGGGGTTTTCCAAGTGCCGGTCTTTGGTCTGGCTTCTTGCGGGGACGCGCTCGCGTTTGCTGAGGACAATATCGACGGCTATCTCCAGATTTCAGAAAGTCTGCTCGCGCCGAGCGCCAAAGCTCAGCTCTTTGCCGTCAAAACTTTGGGCGATTCGATGAACAACGAAAAGATAAACGACGGCGATTATGTTATTTTTGAAAAAAAGGATCACGGTTTCGATTATAATGGCAAAATTGTCGTAGCGGTGGTGAACGGAATGGCGACGATCAAGAATTATAAAAAACTGGGCAACGGTGTGATCGGACTATTCCCGAGTTCGACGAACAAATTTCACCAGCCGATCTATATCCACGAATCAGACTCATTCATGATCGCCGGCGTCTTCCGAAAAGTTTTGCCCGTGAAGTTTGTGAGTTTATAAAATAAATATCCTCCCCTCCTCTGTTGAGGAGGGGGCAGGGGGAGGTGTTGTTTCAGTCAGCTGGACTCTCAACACCCCTCTGTCCTTCGGACATCTCCCCTCATCTGAGGGGAGAAGGATTAGGAAATACAAAATTATGTCTGAATGTTGTAAGATACTAAGCCCCGCTGAATGGGACAAAAAAGAAATTGTCTGGCGCGACAAGCCATTTTTGAAGTCTCACTATTTCGCGTTTCTTCACGTGCCGGTGAACATCGGAGCAAAAATTTCCGAAGGGATGAAAAAAATTGACGAAGCAGGGCTCGGGGCTGAACAAATGGTGCTTTCGAAAAATGACGGCATATTCGGCGCAGATATTTTGATTCCGATCAAAAACAAAACGGATATTTTCGAGGTGGATTTGATAACTGGCCGATTTTTAACAAGGTTGTTCGAGGGCCACTACGGCGATATGCGAAAGTGGATCCGGGAAACCCGAATTTGGTGCCGCGAAAAACAAGGCCTCGCGGCAGGCCGCGGGAAAGGTTGGGAATCGGAAGAATTCATTTTTTGGTATGCTACTTGCCCCAAATGCGCCAAAAAAAGGGGTGACAAGGCGCAAGTGGTGGTTTTTGCGAAGGTGGAGTGATTTTTTTGCCTTTTCTTTTCGAACTCGGTATAATGAAAAAGCACTAGGGGTGCTTCTTTTTAACTAAAACTAAAATGGCCGATACAAAAAAACCAGCCTTCAAAAGACCTTCTTGGGACGCGTACTTTATGGCTCTGGCCAAGCTTGCTGCGTCGCGATCGACGTGTATTTCCCGTCCGACAGGATGCGTGATGGTTAAGGACAAACAGATTATTTCCACCGGCTTCAATGGTTCGATGCCGGGTGTCCCTCACTGTTCGGATGAAGGGGAGTGTTATCGCCGCAGTATCAAAGCGTCCGACGCGGGGAAATATGATTTTTGCCGGAGCATCCACTCGGAAGCGAACGCCGTGGCTCTCGCTGCTCGTGCAGGTGCGAGTCTTGAAGGGGCAACTTGCTACCACACGCTTTTTCCGTGTTACGTCTGCACAAAACTTTTGGTACGGGCTGGAATCAAGGAAATGGTATATGAGTTTGGCTACGATTCAAAAAATGCCGAGCGGGACAAACACTGGCAAGAAGTTATTGATGAAGCCGGAATCAAAATCAGGCAAGTGAAGCTGAGCGAGGTGGACAAAAAATGCTTTGAAGGTTTTTTGGAGGAAAATACCTCGAGGAGAAGATTAAAAAGTGAATAAAAAAACAATGAGTGATAAAAACCATCCCGAATATCAATATTTGAATCTCCTTAAAGATATAATGGAGAATGGTTCAGACAAGAAACTTTTTTTCACTCCGGAGATTCTGGCGGAGTATCAAAAAAAGGGCGAGCAGCCGCCTTGCATCCGTTCGGTATTCGGCCGTGAAGTGAGATTCAAAATGTCCGAAGGATTTCCGCTTCTCACCACCAAAAAAGTTTTTGCGCGTGGGATATTCGAAGAACTGATCTGGTTCTTGAGCGGGAGTACAAATATCAAGTATCTGGTCGACCGGGATATCCATATTTGGGATGAGTGGGCTTGGAAAAGATACCATAAGCATTGCCTCGAAAATGATCCGAAAAAAGATATGAGCCAGGCGGATTTCATTGCACATCTCAAAGAAGTGCCAGCGGACGATCCCTTTGCGGTTGAATGGGGAGATATCATAATGGCCTACGGAAAAATGTGGCGTCGCTGGCCGGCTTCGGACGGACGGGAAATTGATCAACTAGCTTGGGTCATCGAGGGACTGAAGGAAAAGCCTTTTCGAAAATCATATATGGTTTCAGGCTGGAATCCGGATTTTGTCTATGCCATGGCTTCGGAGAAAAATAGGCATGAAGTTCCGCCTTTTTGTCATACGATTTTTCAGTTTGCAGTGACTGAAGGAAAGAAACTAAATTTGGGAATGTATCAGCGCAGTGCAGACATGTTCTTGGGTGTGCCGTTCAATATTGCGAGCTATGCTTTGCTTTTGATGATGGTTGCGCAAGTGACAGGGCTTGAGGCGGGCGAGTTTGTTCATTTTTTTGGCGACGCGCATGCCTATTCCAATCACTTCGACCAAATCAAAGAACAACTTTCGCGCGAACCGCGTCCGTTTCCGAAAATGAAATTGAATCCAGACGTGAAAAATATCGATGATTTCAAATATGAAGATTTCACTCTGGAGGGATATGATCCGCATCCGGCGATCAAGGCGGAAGTGGCGAATATTGGAGGTTTCTAGGTAAGTATAGAAAAGTATTAAAATAAGTATTTCTATGATTCTTGGTATCAAAGAGCTGCATCGCCTGGTGGCGGAGCAAAAATTGGTTGAAAATTTGTGCGAGCGGGAAATGAAAAGTCCTGAAGGCGCTGGGTTTGATATTCGAATGGGGGAAATATTCGAATTGGAAGGAGATGGCTATCTTGGAATTGAAGAGCGGGATACGCCTAAGACAAAATCAATCGCGAAATACGAGGAAGGAAAATTGAATTCTTTCGTTTTTGAGCCGGGAAAATATTATCTTATTCAGACGATGGAAAAGGTCAATTTGCCGATTGATTTGATGGCGATTATATTTCCGCGAACAACTTTGTTTCGATCGGGGCTCGCGCTTTTCAATGGGCAAGTCGCGCCGGGGTACTGCGGGGAACTGACATTCGGGCTATGCAATTTAGGAAAAAGTAATATAAAGATTGACCTTGGCGCGCGAGTGGTGCACATCACTTTCCACCAGGTTTTGGGCGAAGGCAATCAATATCGCGGCCAGTGGCAAGGAGGACGTGTTTCAACTGAGGGAAAAGAAACGCAGATCTGAAATTCAAATCGGGGGTTTGTGATGAGTTCTTTAATTGAGGAAAAGTATTATCCCTTGGCGATTGATCCGGTTGGTGAAATTATTGAAAAATTCTGTTCAAACTGCGCCAAAAAGAATTGTGCGGAATGCATCTACTATCATACGATTATTTTACGTGATAGAGAGGAAGTCATGATTCGCACGGGACAAGCATTTTTGGCTTAACGTTTTTATCACGCCCTGCAATACGCGGGGCCTTTATTTTTTGCAGTGTTTTTGTTAAGATAAATATATGAAATACAAGCCGACAATTGGGATGGAGGTGCACGTGGAACTCGCGACGGAGTCGAAGATGTTTTGCGCGTGCAAAAATGAACTTGGGCTCGACCGGATTCCGAATACGAATATTTGTCCGGTCTGCACGGGACAACCGGGAGCGCTGCCGGCGGCGAATGAGAAAGCGATTGAGTTCGTGATCAAGGCGGGTCTGGCGCTTGGATGCGAGATTGCAAAAGTTTCGAAATTCGATCGCAAGAACTATTTTTATCCCGATCTGCCGAAAGGCTATCAGATTTCGCAATATGACCAGCCGTTGTGCCTCGGCGGCTCTTTGGAAATTGGCGGAAAAAAAATCGGAATTACGCGGATTCATCTAGAAGAAGACACGGGGAAACTGATCCATCAAAAAGGAAATGATTTCAGTCTGGTGGACTTCAATCGTTCGGGAGTGCCCTTGATGGAGCTCGTGACGGAGCCGGACATTGAATCGGCGGAAGAAGCGAAAAAATTCTGCGAACAATTGCAGATCATTTTGCGCTATATCGGAATTTCGGACGCTGATATGGAAAAGGGCCAGATGAGATGCGAAGCCAATATTTCAGTTTCGACGAACGGAGAATTGGGCACAAAAGTTGAAGTGAAAAACCTCAACTCTTTCAAGGTGGTTGAAAAGGCGATTGAATACGAGATAAAAAGGCAGGCGGAGCTGTTGGATGAGGGAGGAAGGATTGCTCAAGAAACACGCGGATGGGACGAGAGCAAAATGGTCACCTTTTCCCAGCGCGAAAAAGAATCGGCGCATGACTACCGATATTTTCCGGAGCCCGATTTGCCGCCGCTTGAAATCGGCGAGGGATACGTCGAAAAAATAAAGGACGAACTCCCGGAATTGCCGGCCGCCAAAGTGAAAAGATTCATTGAGGAATACAAAATTTCGGAATACGACGCTTTGCTTTTGACGCGCGACAAAAAACTTGCTGAGTTTTTTGAAGAAGCAGTGAGTGAAGGGCAAGAAGAAGCCAAGGAACCCGAGAAGATTGCCAAGCTGACGGCCAACTATATTCTCACGGAAATAAAAAAATATTTGGACGAAAAAACAACCATCGGCGGTCTGAAAGCGACCGCGAAAGATTTTGGCGAGCTTATGCGTATAGTAAGCGACGGTAGAATAAATTCTTCCGCCGCTCAAATTGTTCTTTCGAATATGCTCGAAACGGGCGCCAGTCCGGAGCGTATCGTCGCCGAGAAGGACCTCGGACAGATCGAGGACGAAAGCGAAATCGAAAACATCGTGAGAGATGTAGTTTCGCAGAATCCTGGACCTGCAGAAGACTTCAAAAAAGGCAAACAAAGTGCCCTGCAGTTTTTGCTTGGGCAAACAATGAAAAAAACAAAAGGTAGAGTAAATCCGAAAACAGCCGCGGATTTACTCAAAAGATATTTAACGTAGTTCTTTGAACATAACTCAAGGGGGAAGGGCTATGCCGAATAAAGTTTGCTATGCGATTGGGTGCGGATCAGTTCATTTGCTCAATCCCATTTGTAACCCAGAGACTTGCCCAGACGTATTAAGATTTCTGGGAAGGGATCCTAGCCAAGCGATGGCAATGCCAATCCAGGAAAGTGTTTTCAGGGATCAAAATTATCGTCTGGCAAAAAGAAAAAGAAAAAAATGAAACAGGGGCGGAGAAATCCGTCCCTAAGCTCTTGTCATTGACAGGCCTTTAGATATGGTATAAAATTTGATTAATATGAAAGAAACAACAACAATTCAATTTGGTTTCTAAACGGACAATCGCCCACAGTGGGGCGATTTTTTTTGAGGTTCCTTAACTTTTGATCTTATGGGGGGAATTTATGATCCAGATAGAAGAAAAGATTATCGCTTATTGTGTGACTTGCAATAGGTTGGAAAAGGGAAGCGGATGGACATATGAAAAAGTAGACGAAAGTCGTCCCAAGCCGGCCGGGAGAATGTGCCCAGGCTGTCGTCCTAAGATGCAATAAATTCTGCATCTTGCTATCGTCAAAAAAACCGAGCAGGTGAATCAACCTGCTCGTATTATTTCAAGAAATTTTTGGCCGATCTTTCTATTTCTTTATAATTTTCCAGCCACTTTATTCGTTTGTCTCGCTTGAACCAAGTCATTTGCCGTTTGGCATAGTTTTTTTCGGCTTGGATTACTTTTTCGACAAGTTCTTTCTCGGATATTTCATTTTTCAGATATAACGGTATCCAAAAATAGGCGAGGCCGAAAGATTGAATTTTTTTCCAGGATAATCTTTGGGCGTGCAATTTCTTCACTTCCTCAACCATCCCTTGTTTGAAGCGGGCGAGGACGCGTTTTTCTATATTCGAATATAGTTTTTCTCGAGGTAATTTGAGGCCGATTTGTAATGTTTTGTATCTTGTATCTTGTATCTTGTATTTTGTATCTTGTATTTTTGGAACCTTGCCTAAAATTTTTGCTATCTCTATTGCTCTGATCAGCCGCGCTTTATTCTTTGCGTCGATTGTTTTTGCGCGTTCGGGATCCATTTTTTGAAGCGTTGAGAACAATTTTTCGGCTGAATATTTTTCCAATTTTTTGCGCAGATTCCAATCTGGTTTCACTTCCGGAAAATTCACATCATCAACAATCGCTTGAATCCAAAATCCCGTCCCGCCGCAGATGATGGGCAGTTTCCCGCGCTTGAGGATATCTTCAATTATTTTTTCAGTCTGTTTTTTGAATTTGGCGGCGTTGAAATCGGTCCGAGGGTTGACGATGTCGATCATGTGATGAGGGACGCCATTAGATAAATATACGTTCTGCAAATCAAAGCTCGGCTTTTTCCTTCGTCGAGCGGAGCTCTCCGAATTCCCCAAAGCCAAGCTTTTTTTGTCGCGTTCAATTTTTCCCGTCCCGATGTCCATTCCCCGAAAAATCTGCCGGCTGTCAGCGGAAATGATTTCGCCATTGAATTTTTTGGCGAGCTTGATGGCAATATCGGACTTTCCTGAAGAAGTCGGGCCGAGAATGACCAAAATTATTTTCATATTATTTCTCCTTCCAATCCAAATGCTTTGGCTTTCACAATCTTAACTTTTGCGAATTGGCCGATGAGGCTTTTCTTCTTTGAATAAAATATAATTCTCTTTTGGGTGCGGGTGTGAGCGAGGTATTTTTTTGTACTGGGATCGATGTATTTATCGACCAAAACTTCAACAATTTCATTTATATACTTTTTGTTATTTGCGAGAGCGGTTTTTTTGAGAATCTCTGTCAGAACTTTTTCACGGCGGGCTTTTTCTTTTTTTGATACATTGTCCTTGAGTTTCCAGGCGGTGGTTTCGGGGCGGGGAGAGTATTGGGCGATATAGGCCATATCGAATTTCATCTCTTTCAACAAATTTTCCGTATTCTCAAATTGCTTTTTTGTTTCGCCTGGGAAGCCGACGATGATGTCAGTGGAAATTGTCGGCAAGAACCCGGCTCTTGCCAGCTGACAAGAGCCGGGCTCTTGCCTTCCATATGCCGTGCGGATTTTTTTGATGAGATCTTTATAATGTTCGATCGTGTATTTTCGATTCATCTTCCTGATGATCTCATTGTCTCCCGCTTGCGCCGGCAGGGAAATATATTCGCAAATCTTTTTTGACTTGGCAATCGTTTCAATGAGTTCATCGGACATATCTTTGGGATGGCTGGTCAGAAATATCAGCCAGAATTTTCCGGGAATTTTTTCGATGAGTTGGAGAAGTTTTGGAAAATCGACGCCCGAAATCCTCCCCTCCTCAGGCGAGGAGGGGGCCGGGGGAGGTGTTGCTTCAGTCTGCTGAACTCTCAACACCCCTCTGTCCTTCGGACATCTCCCCTCATCTGAGGGGAGAAAGTCGAGGTAAGAGTTTACGTTCTGTCCCAACAGCATAATTTCTTTGTACCCTTTTTTCACCAAACTTTTCACTTCTCTTAAAATATCTTCGGCGGGGCGAGAGTACTCGCGTCCGCGGGCGTAAGGGACGACACAATAGGCGCAGAAATTGTTGCAGCCGGTCATCACCGGCACATATGCAGAATAAATGCCGGAATATTTTGGTTTTATTGAAAGATAATCTATCCCCGAGCGGCAATTGTCTTGTGCCGGAATTTTCAATTTTAAATTTTCAATTTTCAAGCAATTTTCAATTATCCAATTTTCAAATGTCTGAAAATCGCTTATGGGGAAATATAAATTAACCTTGTTTTTCAATCTTCTTTGCACATCTTTTCGGTGAGCCAAGCATCCTGTCAAAATTATTTTCTTGTCCGGATATTTTTTCTGGATGTTGTTGATTAGCCCATAAACTCTATCTTCGGCCGATTGGCGGACGCCGCAGGTGACGAATATAACAAGATCCGCTTCATCGGCTGAAGCGGCTTGTTTGATTTTATATTTATTGAGAAAGGCTGAAATTCTTTCGGCGTCGGAATGATTCATTTGACAGCCGAAAACTTTGACGAAGTATCTCATTATTTTTTATCAACTATTTCTTTCTTTAGCTTTTCTAAAAGTTTTTCAATCTTCATTGCGCCAAGGTCGCCTTTTTCCCGGTCTCTCACAGCGACGGTTTTTGATTTCATTTCTTTCTCGCCGACGACGAGCATGTAGTTTACTTTTTGGTTTTGGGCGGTGCGGATTCTTTTTCCGAGCGATTCATCAGCTTCTTTCATCGCGACTCGGATATTATTTTCTTTGAGCTTGTTTAAAATTTCTTTCCCATATTTTTCAAATTTTTCTGAAACCGGAATGACTTCGACCTGAACAGGGGAGAGCCAGAGCGGAAACGCGCCGGCGAAATGCTCAATCAAGAGAACCAGAAATCTTTCATAGGATCCGAGAATTGCACGATGCACCATCACTGGATTTTTTTCTTTCCCGTCTTTATCGATATACGTCAGATCAAAACGCTTTGGAGTCGCGAAATCGACCTGAACAGTTGGAATCTGTATTTCTTTTCCCATCGCATCGCGGAACATGAAGTCAAGCTTTGGTCCATACAGGGCGGCCTCTCCTTCCTGTTTTTTTGCATCCAGCTTCATTTCATCCGAAACTTCTTGGAGCATTTTTTCACAAAGATCCCAATCTTTCTTATCGCCAATATATTTTTCCGGATGTGCGTAGTCTCTTACGGAAAGTGATACCCAGTGATTGTTCCAAAGTCCAAGTGATTTATAAAAATCGCGAATTATCTTGACCATACCCTTGAGCTCATCCTTGACTTGGTCGATTCGGCAGAAAGAATGTCCATCTTCAACCGTTATGGCGATAACTCGGCTCAAGCCGCTGATTTCTCCGGGTTTTTCGTCGCGAAATTGTTTGTTTGATTCCATATAACGGATCGGCAAGTCTCGGTAGGATCGGATTTTTGAGGCATAGATTTGAGTTTGATGCGGGCATTGAACAGGCTTCAAGACATAATCTTGTTTGTGATGCGAGGAGACATGAAATAATTCTTCACCAAACTTTTGTTTATGACCTGACTTCTCAAAAAGATCGATTTTGGCCAGATGTGGCGTGGATACTTTTTCGAAGCCATATATTCGACAAACCGATTCAACGTGTTTCTGTAGTTCGTCGATTATAATTGTGCCTTTAGGGGAGAAGAGAGGGAGGCCCGGACCGACGAGATCAGAAAAGCAAAACAGATCCAGCCCTTTCCCGATTTTTCGATGGTCTCTTTTTTCCGCTTCGGCCATCATGGCGAGATATTGGCGAAGTTCTTTGTCGGTCGCGAAAGCGACGCCATAGATCCTTTGGAGCATTTTGTTTTTTTCATCGCCCTTCCAGTAGGCTCCGGAAATTTTGGTAAGTTTAAATGCTTTTGGATTTGCCTCTCCGGTCGAGTCGATGTGCGGTCCGGCGCAGAGGTCGACAAAATTGCCGGCCCGATAAATTAAAACAGTTTTTGCTTTGGGAGTCTCTTTCGCAATATCTTTGATCAGTTCAATTTTGAGGGGCTGTTTGGCCTTTTTGAAATCTTTCACAGCCTCCGCGATGGATATGTTCGCTCTCTCGAATTTGTGATTTTCTTTGATGATGTTCCGCATCTTCTCTTCAAGGATTTCCAGATCTTCCGGAATGAGCGTGCGCGGCAGATCAAAGTCATAGTAGAATCCGTTTTCAATAGCCGGACCGATTCCAAAGCAGGCGTCCGGGAACATTTCGAAAACGGCCGCCGCAAGAACATGAGAAAGAGAATGGCGGATAATTTCTATTTTGGGCTGATTTTTCATAAAGTTTGTTTATTTTTTACTCTTGAATAGTACAATCAAACGGGCTAAAAATCAAATTTATCAGGAGATGACAATATTCATGATATGGCTTATTATAGGAACATAAGCAATAAACGAAAAATATGACCCCTGCACATCGTACTATGAAGCGGCTGATAATATCGGTTGTTTATATTGTGATTTTTGGTTTGATCGGAACCGGTTTTTATTTTCTTTTTCGGACAGAGCCGACTTGTGCGGACAAAATCCAGAATCAACGGGAAATTGGCATTGACTGCGGAGGGCCGTGCGCTGCTTGTGCCGAAATGCCGAAAGCCGAAAACCTTCAGGTGATCGAAAAAGCAATCGTCCCAGGAGAGAACGGCAAATACGATGCCCTGGCCGAAGTAACAAATCCCAATTCGCAATTGGGAGCGGCCAAATTTGAATACACTTTCCATTTTCTTGACGGGGCGGGGAAAATAGTTGGCAAGAGCGCCGGTTCAAATTTCATATTGCCGGGTGAGACAAAGTATATTCTCGCGTTCAATATTCCGACCGATATGAAACCGGACAATCTCAATTTTGAAATAAGCTCGTTCGAGTGGAGCAAATTTTCAGAATACAGGGAGCCGGATATAGCGATATACGGAAAAGAGTTCAATCTGACGAGCGGAGGAGAGGCTGGATTCGCGCGTCTCAATGCAAAGATGAGAAATCAAAGCGGATACGATTTTCACAAAATTTCCGCGTATGCCATGATCAGGGCGGGAAATGGGTCTCCGATTGCAATCAACCAGACCAATTTCAATGATGTTCGCTCGGATGAAGAAAGAGAAATGGATTTCAACTGGGGCAGTTCTTTTCCGATCGATCCTATGTCAGCCAAGATCGAAATCGTTCCAGAGGTGAATGTTTTTGAGAGCGACAACTTCATGAAACAACACGGGGTTCCCGGCCAGTACGGAAGTTATAACGCGGACGACCAACAACAATAATGGTAAAAAAAATTTTGAGAATAGATTGGATCTTGCTGGCGGCAGCAATCCTGCTCCTTGGATTGGGACTGGCTGTTCTTTATCCAATCAGCCATTCAACAAATGATCTGACCGGAAGCGATACCAGCCATTTTTTTCACCAGGCAATTTTTGCTATCCTTGGAATCATTTTGTTTTTTTTGTTTTCTTTTTCTGACTATCGGATCTTCCGTTCGATGTCGTCGATGTTGTTTCTCGCCGGCATTTTTCTTTTGGTCGCCGTTTTGGTCTTCGGGAAAATCGTCAATGGAACAACCGGATGGATCAATTTCGGTTTTTTCAATTTTCAGCCCGTGGAACTTTTCAAGCTAATCATTGCCGTGGTCTTGGCCAAATATTTTTCGCTCAATGTGAAAACGGTCCGTGAACCGAGGCATATCTTCATTTCCTTGGTGCCTGTCGCTGTCTCCGTCGGGCTTGTTCTCATCCAGCCTGATTTGGGAAGTGCGTTGGTGGTCGTCGGGGCGTGGGCAGGAGTTTTGCTTTTGTCAGGAGTGAGGAAAAGCTATCTGATTGCTCTTGTGATCGCAGGGCTTCTCCTGGGAATATTCAGCTGGAATTTCTTTCTGAAAGATTATCAAAAAAAAAGGATCGAGGTTTTGGTCAATCCGGCGAGTGATCCGCACGGTGCGGGATACAACGTTCTTCAATCGACGGTCGCGGTGGGCTCGGGCGGCATGTGGGGGAAAGGATTGGGACACGGATCGCAAAGCCAGCTCAATTTCATCCCCGAAAAACATACGGACTTTATTTTTGCGGTGATTGCCGAAGAGCTCGGTTTTGCGGGAGTGATGTTCGTCTTGACGCTGCTCACGGTCGTCTTGATGCGTCTTTTCGCGATTGCCCGCGAGAGTCGGGACAATTTTGGAAAACTGCTTGTCGGTGCTATTTCGGTGATCTTTTTTATCCAGATTGTGGTAAATATCGGAATGAATATCGGAGTGGCTCCGGTTGCAGGAATCCCGCTCCCGATCCTCAGCTATGGCGGAAGTTCACTCGTGGCAACTTTTGCCATGCTTGGAATTGCCGAGAGCGTCTGGCGGGGAAGCCGGCAGAGATACGGCTAGGATGCTGCCGTGTTTGCGGATCTAAAAAGGCGGGGTTGACGAAAATCTCCTTTTTTGTTAGATTTTATTGGTAATCGTTATTCTCTAAACATGACCAAAGATATCACGTTGGACGCGAAAATAAGGACGAAATTTCAAGACAAAGGTGAAGACAAAGAAAACATCCAGGGCATTCTCTATGGCCGGGGGATTCAGAATGTCATGGTTTCGCTCAACAAGAAAAAATTCAACGACACTTATGAGGAAATCGGGGATAGTACCGTGTTCGAGCTTGCGCTGGACGGGAAAGACAAGCGGAACGTGCTGATAAAGGAAATTCAGCGGGATGTTCTCAGCGGCGCGGCGCGGCATGTTGATTTCTATCAGGTGCGTATGGACGAAGAGATCGAAACAGAAGTGGAACTGGTCTTCGAAGGCGAGACGCCGGTAGTCAAAGAATCGGGTGGAATTTTGGTGAAAAACATGGATGCTATTCAGGTAAAATGTTTGCCGGGAGATTTGCCGCCGGAAATCAAGGTGGATATTTCGAAAATCTTGACCTTTGATGATTATATCTATGTGAAAGATCTTCCAGTTTCTGAAAAAGTCGAGCTCCTCGTTGATCCGGAAACGGTGGTAGCGATGGTTTCAGAACCGCGCTCAGAAGAAGAGCTGGCCGATCTCGAAACGGAAGTCAAAGAAGATGTGACGAAAGTCGAGGGCGTGATGAAAGAAGAGGCTCCCGCTGAAGGCGAAGAAGCCAAATCAGAAGAAAAAAAAGAAGAAAAAAAATAATAATAATATAGTTTCTTGCGAAGCACCCGATGCCAAAAAGCGTCGGGTGTTTTTTTGCGGAGAATAAAGTATAATGAAAATAAGCTAAAAATGAAAAATTAATAGTGAAAAACATAATTTTAAAGTTTGAGGTTTTTTGTTCGGCAATTTCTGTCATTTTTATTGTGCTTCATTTCAATTTAGCTTTCGCTGCATCGAGCGATGCTCAGCAGCAGGATTTGAAAGTCAAGATCGATACTCTTCGCAATCAGATCCAGCAGTACCAGTCAGAGATATACAACAAAAGCCAGCAAGAAGAAACTCTCCAGGGAGATATTTCCGATATTGAAAAGGATATTTCCAAAATCGAACTCCAGATCCAGGAAACAGATCTTGTCATTCAAAGTCTTGATTTTGATATTGCGGACAAACAAATTCAAATAGATGGTATTCAGAAAGAAGTGAGCGCCAAGAAAGCTGTCTTGGCCGAATTTATGCGGGAGCTTTATGAGCGCGGGCAGACATCCTCGATTGAGATGGCGCTCGGGGATGAGACGTTTTCCGATTTCTTTTTCCAGGCGGACAGCCTTGAATCATTTGATGAGCGGACAAGAGAAATCTATGACCAGTTTGTCGTCTTGAGAGAAGGACTGAAACAAGAGCGGGCAAATCTCGTGGGCCAAAAAGAGGAGCAGATGGATCTTCGGGCGATACAAAACGACCAGCAAAATACTTTGGATTCGCAAAAGCGGGCGGAGAATTTTCTTCTCGGCCAAACAAGAAATGAAAAGCAAGCCCTTTCCTCTCAGATGGAAAAATTGCAGGAGCAATTGAATGCGCTGCAGGCGTTCGGCCAGCCGATCAATATCGATGAAGCCATCAGCGCGGCGCGCTATGCTTCCGGAATCACAAATGTCGCGCCGGAATTTTTGCTCGGCGTCTTGCGCATCGAGTCGGGGCTTGGGACGAATGTCGGGGGAGGGAGATACAAAACGGATATGAATCCCAACCAGTGGGAAACTTTCAAAAAAATCTGTGCGGATATAGGAATCGATCCCAGCAACGTGCCGGTGTCGCGCCGAGCCTGCTACAACTCGAATGCCAAAGACGGATGCGGGGGATGGGGCGGAGCGATGGGGCCTGGCCAATTTATGCCGAGCACCTGGCTGGGGTACAAGAACAAAGTGGAAAAAGCGACAGGAGAAATTCCGGCGAACCCGTGGGATCTCAAGGACTCGCTGGTGGCAATGGGACTCAAACTCGCGGCGGTCGATGGAGTGACGGCGGGCAATCGGACAGCTTGGGCCAAAGCGGCGGCGATGTATCTGGCCGGCGGAGCGTGGGAAAACTATTCTTGGTATTCAGACAGAGTTCTTTATTACGCCGATGGATTCAAAAAGATTATGAAGTAAGAATATAAATTATAAAAATAAAAATTGTTATCAAATACTGGCGTTATTTTTTGTCAAGGGTTTGCAATACAATTTTCATTTATTTTATTGACTAATGCTTAAAAAAGTTATATAATAAGAAAGTAAGATCCAATCTTCAAGGGGGATTTTGCTTGCTGACCGGCGCATTCGCGATGGTCGGCAAACGGGTGATTTGCACGGGTGTGAATCGCTTTTTATTTTTCTCCAGAAATTTTTTTCTAATTCTTATACTTACTTAAATAGCGGGGTGAGCTTTGCGACGACAGATGAACCTAAGAACGCAATGGGTGAGTCAGATGAATAGAGTGAGCTCAAAATCAAAAACGAAAATATTTTCGCTGGTTTTTGTTGCGGCATTGGTAGCGGGAAGCGCGCATCTGTTCGCTTCGGTCAATGCTACGATCGCTTCCGATATTACCGCTGAAAAAGTGATCGAGCTTACCAATCAATCAAGGAAGACGGCTGGCGAGACAACGCTTTCGGAAAATCCAAAATTATCAAGCGCGGCGGAAGCGAAAGCGGAGGACATGATTGACAACAACTATTTCTCGCATACGTCTCCGACCGGCACAACGCCATGGGATTGGTTTCAAAAGGTAGGCTATGATTACAACTATGCCGGAGAAAATCTGGCGATGGATTTTCATTCCGCAGACAATATGGAAGAGGCCTGGATGGCGAGTCCGACACATCGAGCAAATATTCTGAATGAAAAATATACGGAGATCGGTACTGCAGTGAAAGAGGGGATCATCAGCGGACACGAGACGACTCTCGCAGTGGTGATGTTTGCTTCAGGAGACAGGGATATATCGAGTGCAGCCGATGCGAAAAAAGAAATTGCGGCTTCAGAGGAACCCGTTTTTTCAGGAGCCGCCGAAAAAAAATCCGAAAATGCATTTCCGGCGCTGCCGATCGGAGAAGAAAAAAAGAATGCGGCTGCATTTGCCCAGCAGCCTATCATCACAAGTCCGCAATCGGGAGAAACA
>DATGZC010000082.1:0-6941 GCA_035297345.1 Bathyarchaeia archaeon | reverse complement strand
ATTTGCTCTTGAATATCAAAAATATTTTCGGAATTCTCAGAGGGTGGATGAAAACTTTTCTCCGGCCGTTTCCGCTTGCCATTGTCGCGCTTTCGGCGATATTTTTTCTGCTCGTTTTCACGCCATCATATTTCAATTCGGCGGCGGTCGGCCAGGCAACGGGAGAGCCGACGAAAATAACGCGCGTGGGACTTGGCCTTTCCCAAATTGAAAACACCGTTGGCAGTGCGCAGCTGATCTTGGGTGCGCTTGGATTTTTGCTGGCTCTTCTTGCGATCAAGGCCAAAAAATTCAAATATTCCGTAGCGCTCGGCTGGTTTTTGATTCTGTTCATGATGGCGTGGAAACCGGGATGGCTTTATATCAATATTCCGAGTGACCGCGTCAGCAACTATCTGTATTTGCCGCTCGCCTTCCTTTCTTCTTTTGCGCTCGTCAGATATTTTGAGATTTTCACATCGGCCGCATCCCGATTTTTTGCCACTGTCCTGCTTTTCGCGTTTCTGTTTTTCGTCATCACGAACGGGCTTTCGGACAGCGCGGATGCGTTCAAGGCCAAGAACCAATTTCAGCAGGCGATGGAAACATTCCATTCCGCTGCCTATCTCGCCTCGACCGTCGATAAGAACAAGGATGTTATCCTGAAAGATCACGTGAATATCTATGGCGATTCGTGGTATAAGCTTTTTTTTATGAAAGACTACAAATATCCCCTCTCCCGGGGAGTGCTGACCCGCTATATCGATCCGACAAAGCCGCGCGAGGTCTGCACACGGGACATGATTTCCGACCCGGAAAGCGATTCTGGAAAGATTTGCTTTTCAGAAACGGGTGTGAACTATGTCGCAGTGAATGCGGAGATAGAAGGCAACAGTTTTGAAAAATATCCCGACTTCTCGAAAGTTTACGGATCGGACTATATTTCGATATTTAGGAAGAATTAAAATTAAAAATAACCTTCTCCCCTCAGATGAGGGGAGATGTCCGAAGGACAGAGGGGTGTTGAGAGTTCAGCCGACTGAAACAACATCTCCCCCTGCCCCCTCCTCACTTGAGGAGGGGAGGTTACAAAGAAAATTATGTCATCCAAAATCATCATCATCGCCGCAATAATTTTGATCACCGTGAGCTTCTCGGTGCTCTTTGTCATTGAAGCCAAAAATCACAGCTACGATTACAAAAAATCTTGGAGTGTCGCCTATTTCGAAAATCCCCGCGACGACTCGCTTGATTTCGCGATTGAGAACCATGAAGGGCAGAACGCAGAATACGGATACAAGATTTTTATCAACGACGACAAAGTGATCGATGAGAAAGTTGAAATCAATGCCGGCGCAAAACAAGAGATCTCGCCGGTGATCCCGAGCGAGAAATTGAGCGGCAACAAAGTTTTGATCGACGTGAATTACAAGGGTACGGATTATAAGATATATAAGAATGTCGGAAAATAAAAAACGCATATTATTACTCACTCGTCCGATTTGTCCGCCGTGGGACGAGGGGTCGAAAAACTTCGCCTATACGCTCGCCAAATACGCGGGTGATTTTGAAATTCATCTTTTGACCTTCGGGAAAGTGGACGATTTGCCAGAAAATGTCGTTCAACACCAGATATATTCATCCCCAAAGTGGGACTGGGGGCAAAAAATCCGGGCGTATTCATTCTTGCTGAGCGAGTTTTTGGTCAAGGGCGGAAAAGACTATGACATTTTGCATTCTTTTTTCACTCCGACGAAACTGAATGTTTATTCTTTGAAATTGTGCTTGCGCAACAAAAAGCTGAAAACTATTCAGACTCTCGCGACTTTGCGGGACGATCTCTATGACGCAGAAAAACTGAAAAAAATCATTCACGCGGATTTTATCATCACCTATTCGGACTATGCTAAAGAAAAACTTGAAAATATTGGATTCAAGAACACGAAAAGAATTTATCCGGGTATTGATATTGAAAAATATTCTCCTGCTCCGAAAAATTCAGAATTATTGAAAAAATTTTCAACGGCTGACGATGATTTTGTCATCAACTATACCGGTGAATATGTCCGGCTCGGGGATATGGATGATATTGTCGCCGTATTTTCTGAAATTTCGCAAATAAGTAGAAACTTCAAACTGCATCTAGCTGTTCGGGTGAAAAACGAAAGAGACGCGCAAAAAAAGAGAGAAATTGCCCGAAAATTGAAAAAAGAAAACATTTTGGATCGAGTGGCGTTCATCGATGACGGGAGCTATGTCATGGAAGATATTTTCAATTTGTGCGATATTTCGATCTTTCCCGCGCGGACGATGGCCGGAAAATTTGATATTCCTTTGGCCGTCATCGAGGCGATGGCTTGCGGAAAGCCTGTCATTGCGAGTAGTATTGAAAGGCTCAAATATTTCCTGAATAACGAAAACAGCCTTCTGATTCCGCCCGGAAATCGTGAAGCGCTCAAGGAGAAAATTCTGTATCTCGCCAACAATTCCGAAGCCAGAAACGATTTGGCGCGAAAAAGCATCGATTTCGTCCGGGAAAATTTTGCTATAATGAAAGTGGTCAAAGAATACGAAGAAGTGTATAAAAGCCTATGAATATTGAATCCCTATCCCCCCATAAAAAGAAATTTCAGACGGACAAAATGAAAGTCCCGGCGATTTTTTTCATGAGCGAAGAACTGCTTCCCCAGGATGATTCTTATGCCAAGTTGGAGGATGTGGCATCCAATCAGGATACCCTTTTCCGCAATTTGGTGGCGATGCCTGATGTCTGCTCGAAACCAGGCCGGAAGAATGCATCCGGCACGGTGATTGTTTCGGAAAAATATATTCTTCCTCAAGTCAATGATTCTGACCCCAATTGCGGCATGCGCCTTCTCAAAACGAATCTCATGGAAGACAATTTTTCGCCCGATGAAATCGACAAACTATTTCAAAAATTGGTGCGAGCGGTTCCGACCAAAAAATTTGTCGGCACAACGGTCCCGTTCAGGGTCGTGGTGGATATCTGCCGAAAAGGGACGCGAACCATCATCGAACATCTCGCCATCAAAACCAAGAACGAATTGGAAAACACCCAAAATGGCGGCAATTTTTTCGCCTCTGAAATGACGCCGCAGGATGTTTTTGATGTCATTCCAAAATTGTATTTATTTTTTGCCAAATTCCGTCTGGGCATCATCGGGGCAGCTGGAAACCATTTCCTGGATCTCATGAGAGTGACGGATCTCGTCGATCCCAAAATGGCCGAAGCTTTTGGACTCAAGAAAGGCCAATATCTTTTCATGATCCATACCGGCTCGGGAATTTTGGGACAATACACGATGTATACCCACACAGCGAAGAAACGGGAACATCTGTCCCAATCTTTGATGGTTACTCTCGGAAAATTGACATTCAACTCAAGAAAAAAGAATGTTTATCGTGAAATGCAGGAAAAAATTATGAAGCACATGCAGGGTGATGAATCGCTTTTGAAATATGATGCAAATGGAGCGGATGGCGAAATGTATATGCAGGCCCGGGCCGCCGCTTCCAATTTCGGAACGGCCAATCGAGCCGTCATCACACACAATATTTCAGAGACAATCAAAAAATTGTTTGACCGCGATCCGGAAATGGATTTGATCTACGATATGCCGCACATTTCTATATCCAAAGAAAATCATTTCGGACGCGATGTCTGGGTCCATCGCAGCAACGCGTCGCGGGCTTATGGACCGGCGAAGGCCGATCATCCGATCTATCAAAAAACCGGCGAACCGGTGTTTATCCCCTCCTCCATGTCGACTGATGCTTATATCGGCGCTGGGACGGACAGAAATGAAGGTAGTTTCTTTTCGGCTCCTCACGGAACCGGAAAAGGCAGCAACGCGAACGAAAAATCCATTTCTACGAAAGATGAATTGTTTGCCAAGATGAAGGACAAGGGCGTGCGGCTATACAATGCCCAGTCGCGAATTGTCGTCAATCAGGATTCCGCTCGATACAAAGATATTGACAAAGTTGTCACCGGCATCGAAGCCAACGGTATAGCACACGTTGTGGCCAAAATGAAACCAGTAGCGGTGTTAATGTACTAAAGATGAAATTAGTCACTCTTTCCGGACTCGATGGCTCCGGGAAATCGACGCAAATCGAATTGTTGAAAGATTATCTCGGCTCGCAAGATAAGACTTTTTTCTATTTTCATGGGCCGACCTCTTCAATCAGTTCTCTGTATAATTTTTTACCGATTTTTTCATGGAAAAAATATAGAAAGAGAGACAAGAATGCAAGCGTCGCAAAAGCTAAATGGATCGAGATTCAGCTGCGGAAAATTGCGCTTTTGATTGATGTTTGCAGATTCAAGCGATTGATGAAAAAAACAGACGTCGATTATATCATTTCTGACCGGTATTTTTATGACACGGTGGTGAATATAAATTTTCTTTCAGGAAAGAACAAGAAATTGTGCGTTGAAAAACATATCCCAAGGCCGGATAGCGCTTTTTTTATTCGCATAAGGCCTGAAATCATCATGCACCGCGATCGAAAACCCGATCAGGGAATGGAATATTTACTGGCGAAAGAAAAATTATTCGAAAGCAGAATCAAAGGCTGGGATATGCTTGTGGTCGATGGCGAGAAAAGCAAAAGTGAGATATTTGAATTTATAAGAGTTAAGTTTGAAAGAAATGGAGAGATTCGAGGAAAAGGAGCTTACGAAAACGTATACGGGAAAAATTGAGAATTTTAGTTATTTGCGTGATGGATTTGTCGGATTCAGCATTTATAGAAAAGAAGGTCTTAAGGAGACTGAAGAAGACATAATTTTGACCCCTGAATTGCAAGAAAAACTCGATATAAAGAATTCGCTCATGAACGGAATGTACATTAGCGTCACGACAGATGCTGAAGGAAATGTAATTAGAATTGAAAAAATTTTACAATAAACCAAAGAAAGATGTCAAAATTCCTTGTAAAATCATTTTTTTGGGTGACGATAAGCGAAGTCGTCTATAATCTCTCGGCTTATATCATTCATTCAGGAATGGGGCGGATTTTGGGTCCGGCGGAATACGGACGATATGGAATCGTCGTCACGCTGACGACGATGATTGTTGTTCTCATTGGACAGGGCGTGCCGACTGCGATGGCGAAATATCTCGGGGAAATATACGATACGAAACCGGGACTGGTGCCGATCATCAAAAAACAGACCGTGAAGATCCAGCTTATTCTGATCGGCGCAGTGACAGTCATTTTCTTTATCGCCTCACCGGCGATCGCTTATGCTCTTCGTGATTCGTCGCTCACGAATTTGTTCAGACTTTCAACGCTTGTAATTCCGGCTTTTGCGCTCGCTTCGTTCTATTTTTATTACTATACCGGGCTTCATGAGTTCAAAACGCAGGCCTGGCTCAAAACATCGAGAGCTTTTTTCCGGGTGATGTTCATCCTCGGATTGGCCATACTTTTGAAATCGAAGGGCTATGCGCTTCAAGGAGCGATCGTCGGATATATCCTTGCCCCGCTCTCAATATTTTTCGAGGCGAATCTACTGGATAAGTTCAAAAAAGTGAAAGCGGAAGGCTATTTTGATTGGCGAAAACTTTTGCAGTATGCCTGGCCGATGACGCTTTTTCTTATTGCCTACGAATTTCTAATTACAATAGATTTATATCTAGTAAAAGGAGTATTGCAGGACGATCGACTTACTGGCCTCTATAATGGTGCGATCACGGTCGGCCGCATTCCGTATTTCTTGTTCTATGCCCTCACGATCATCATTCTTCCGGCCGTTTCAAAATCGACTTCTAGCAATAACCATGCCGAGACAAAAAAATTGATCGGGCAATCATTGCGGCTCATGGTGATGTTTCTGCTGCCGATCGCGATCTTGATGGCCGCATATTCGGCGCCGATCCTCCAGATATTCTACGGCAAGAAATTTCTGGACGCCGCCGGGCCGATGTCGATTTTGATGAGCGGCGTGACTTTTCTTACCATTTTCTACGTCATGGCCTTTGCCTTGAATGGCGCAGGAAAAGTGAAAGCGCCGATGTTCATTTCCTTTGCGGGTCTCGCGACAAACATCATTTTGAGCTATTTTTTCATCCATCAATATGGCCTTTCTGGCGCGGCGATTGCCACTTCAATCACGTCTTTCGTGGCCATGGTTCTGGTCTTGGCGTATGCGTATAATTTCTTCGGCTATCTATTTAAATTATCAAGCTTTTTGAAAATCGCGATCGCCTCTGTGATAATGTATTTCGTCTCGACACTTTTCGTCGGCGGCCACTATATTTTCATCATTTGGTCTGGGATTCTTTTTGCTCTTTATATTTTTCTGCTCTTTATCTTCCGCGAATTCGGACAAGCCGAAATTGAAATCGTGAAACAGCTTCTTGCTCGCAAAAAATCAAAAAAAGAAGAGTTTCTCGATGTCGAACTTATGGACGGGGAATAAAAATCCTCCCCCAGTGGAGCTTGTGGAAATATACAAATTATCTTTCGGCTAGTTGCACCGTATTCCAAAGCAGCATTGCAATTGTCATCGGCCCGACTCCTCCCGGGACAGGGGTGATATACGAAGCTTTTTTGGAAACCGATTTGAAGTCCACGTCGCCCTGGATCGTAGAGGTTCGACCTCTACGATTTTTTTCGCGGTTCACGCCGACGTCGATCACGACGACTCCTCTTTGAACCATATCCGCTTTGATCAGATTCGGCTTGCCGACTGCCGCAACAAGAATATCCGCTTTCTGGGTATAACTTTTCAGATTTTTCGTCTGGCTATGGCAGATCGTGGTGGTGGCGCCGCGGTTCAAAAGAAACTGGGCCATCGGTTTTCCGACGATATTCGAACGGCCGACGATTACGGCATATTTTCCGGCGATCGGGATTTTGTTCGCTTCCAGAATTTTGATGATTCCGAGCGGCGTGGCCGGCGCGACTACAGAATATTCCTCACCTTCTTG
>DATGZC010000081.1:0-21927 GCA_035297345.1 Bathyarchaeia archaeon | reverse complement strand
GAAGGACCGCGAATTCATATTTTCCCAGCTGTCAAAGAATATCGAAAATGCCTGCATCAAACTGCGGCGGCACAATCTTGCCGCCAAGCAGGGCGCCCTTTTTCTGAAACTGCAAAATTTCCGCTATTCGGGCATCGAAGTGAAATTCTCCCGGCCGACGGCCATCCCCAGCGACATTGTGAACATCGCCCGGGAGCATTTCGATGAAATCTTCGACCAAAAAATTTTGTACCGATCGACCGGAATCATACTCTTCAAGCTCGGCGAGGACAAAATGAAACAGCTTGATTTGTTCGGCGAATCTGTGAGAGCCGAAGAAATGAAGAAGCTTTATACGAGCGTTGATAAGATGAATGAGAAATTTGGAAAACATACGATTTTCCTCGGTTCCAGTTTTTGGGCGAACAAATTCTCTCAGCATTCGGGAGAGCGCGGGCACTCTCCAAAGAGAAAAACTTTGCTGTTCAAGGGGGAGACAAAAAGAAAGCGGCTGGCGATTCCGATGTTTGTCGGCCAAGTCGTCTGAATGGCGACGCGCCGACGCCTATCGGAAAAAAAGAGCAAGGAGATAGAAAATCCACGCGCAGACCAGCCCGATCAGCGCCATCGTAAATCCATAGGCCAAGGGCGATTTGTGTTCCAATTCGGCTTGATGGACTCCGAAGATGAAAAGAAGGGCGAGGCCCGTTATCACCGAGATCACTCTTGAGATCCCCAGCTCGCTAAGAAGGACATAGGGAACGAGAGGCAATCCGACGATGATGAAAGTCAGCAAAGAAGATCCGATGACTTGCTCGAAGTCCTGCTCGGAATATGGCCGTCGATCATGCGACTGGGTGATGGCGACCAACGGACCAAAAGAATTGGCGATGCTGCTCGCAATTCCCACGATCAATCCCGAGAGCAGTACGGTCCAATGGTTGTTGGTCAGAAAGGAAGCGCCCAAAGAGACTCCGAAGCTGGCAATGATAGATCCGAACAATCCGAAAATTATCTCCTTGATCTTGTTTTCCAGTTCCATAAATTTCTATTTGTGCGCGGCGTCAAACATAAGCCCGGCCGGTCATATCGTCCCCGGCAAGCATATGAAACGCGGAGTTCACGACGGAAAGGACGATCGAGAAGAGAAGCGCCCACCAGAAATTGGCAACCAGAAATCCGGGCACCAAGAAAGCGGCGAACATGATGAGCAGCGCATTGAGAACAAGCGTGAACAGCCCTAGCGTCAAGATGTTTATCGGAAGGGTCAAAGCCAGAAGAATCGGCCGGATGAACAGGTTGAGCGCGGCGATGACGATGGCAACCACCAAAGCGACGAAGAAGCCGGAAACCAAGACGCCTGGGAGCAAAAATGCCGTTATGATAATCGCTACGGCGAGAATGAGCCAGTTTAAGATTAATTTCATATTACTTATATATTAATTATTATTGAGCTGGAATTTCCATTTTCCCCTCTATAATAGCTACAATTGCCTGGAACGAATATTTCAAAGCATCCGGCCGGCCGCGGCGCCTGCAGTTTCCAATCCGCTCGCTTTGTGCTAAGATGAAAAACGTTGCTAATTTTCTGAAAACAAAAATATGAAAAACCTGCAGGAAGTCTTCGACCAGATTCAAAAATACAAAAAGACGTGCAAAGAGATCGGCCGGGAATATCGAGACGCCCTCGCGCAATCAGCAGGATATGAAGACCTGAAAGAAGAATTGAAAAAATTTCGCGAGAAGAAAAAGATGCTCGAATCCGAGGTTCAGTCCGAGATGGGATCGCGCTATGAAGAGCTCGAAAAAAGCAAGCGGGAAATCGAAGCTCTCTCGCAGATGCTCACCGACATTGCGATGACTGCGCTCGTGAAAGGAGAAAGCATCAGCCTCAAAGACAAGTTCGACACGGAATACGAACCGTCCTACAAAATTACTTTCAAAAAAATAGGTTAAATAATGCCGTGGAAAAATCTCTCTCGGCCGCCTATCATTTTTTTCCCATAAGCAAGGGATTTTTTTTGTCGGTCACGCCTGCTTGCTTGCATGGGTTTGGCGGGTATAGTAAACTTGTTGTCGTTTGCGATTTCGCAAAATAATAATTATTAGCAACAACCCATGCAAAATTTTCTCTCGAGATCGATCGGCAGATTTTCTTTGATTGCGCCGATGTTTTTTTTGACGCTTGGTCTCCTCTTTCCTCTCGCGACCGGCGCCGCCAGTTCGGCCCCTGACCCGAACGACCCGAACAACCTGCTCAATATCAACGCCTGCCAAAATTTTTCCACCGAAAGCGTCAAAACAATAACGTACAAATATGTTCTGAACGGCAATCCCGGAGAAGTGAGCGCCGACATGTATCCGAATTTGGCCAAATGTCTCGGCAAGCTGAAAATGGAGACCAGCGCGCCTAGCGCCCCGCACGCCCAGCAGGAAGATACCGATGATACGCTGGTGATCAACAACGTTCCCCAGACAAACTATCTGAAAGGCCTGGCCGCCAACATCGAAAAGATCACGCCTGACAAGAACGACCAGGCGCGCATCGTCGCAAGCATCGTCCAAAAATTCAAATATGACGCCAACGAACCGAACAATTTCAAATACCCGTACGACGTGGCCTATCAAAAATCCGGCATCTGCAACGAAACGTCGAAGCTCATTTTGAGCCTCCTGAAACAGATGGGATTCGGAACGGCCATGCTGACATTTGAGAAAGCCGACCATCAGGCGGCCGGCGTGAAATGCGATCCGAAATACAGCTACCAAGGCACCGGCTATTGCTTCATTGAGCCGACCACCCGGGCCATCATCACGGACACCGTCGGGACGAACGAAAAACCGCGCATCAACGTGCTTTCCGACGGACTGGCTTTCGACGCCTCAAAAGATTTTCAGGACGCCCAGAAATATACGAGTCTTCTGAAACAAGAAAAAGGCAAAAAAATGAATCCGGTCGACACTGACGCCCTCACGATCCTGCAAAAAACATACGGACTTGATTAAGCTGAAAAAATTATCGCTTCAAAACATAAAGCTTGTCGCCCAAAAATCGTCTGGAAAGCGCCTGAAAGTTGCCGTTTAAATGGACGTCCGGTCAATTGAAGAGTAAACTGATATCAATCAGATCTCTTGGCGGGCAACGCCCAAAAATTGCGGGAGGCAATTATAATGAAAAATTTTTCTGATCGAAAAACTTTGGGCGGGATGGCGACATACGTTGTAACTCGCGCTATCCTGCAGATTTCCACGGCGATATGTACAAAGAGAATGCGGAAGGAAAAAATTCCGATCGCTTTCGCGAACGTGATCCCTCTCGACCCTCGGCGGAGAAAGATCCGCCACAAATCGAGAGCAAGAACGAATTTCGAAGGTGGGTAAAAAATATTTTAGAACCTCCCAAAAACCGCCATGCAGCGCATGGCGGTTCTGCTTTCGAAAAATACCGAGAATATACAACGTCGATAGCTGTATTTTTTAGGAAAATTGCGGAAGATTCCAAAATAAGAAAAGGGCGGAGCCGGTGGCTGGCTTCGCCCTTGTTGGTTTTTCCCGATGTCAGGATTCAATTGGCTGTGAAAATAACATTGTCCACGTATACCATACCCTGTGCCCGGGCTTCGGTATAGAAGTTGATCTGAATCTCGGCGGTATTTACATTTTTGGCTTTGTACGGATAGGTATTGCGACTCACGGTCGCGCCGTATATCCCGCCCAATTCCTGGCCGCCGAGATAGTTCCCGCCCGAGTCCAGCTCATCCACCCAGATGCCCATCCGATTTCCGCTGCCGGAAAGCAGTTGAGTCTCGACGGAAAAGGTGAGTTGGTAGGTTGCGCCTGGGGACAGCTTTATCGAAGCTGCCGTGGCGGCGACTTCGTTGAGATTGCCGACGAGCTTCAGCCTTTTTCCGCTGAAAAAACCGGTGGCGCCGCTTGGCGAATTTTCGAGAAGGACGTAGACGGTGTCTTTCCTTTCCCAATTGGCCGCCCAGCCGGAAGCGTCGAGAGTTTCAAAGCCGGAATTTTGAATCAGGTTGGTTCCGGTTCCCCCGCCCCCGCCGCCGCTCCCGGGAAGAGCCAGGGCCTCATCGAGAGTCACCGTCTTGATGCCCGAAGCGACGAGCCAATCAAGATACGCCTGGAAATCATTCACGTTCCAGGAATATTGGTCCGTCGGCGTCCCGGGAACTATTTCATGGAAAATGGGGACGAACAGTTCGCCCGCGGCTTCGGACTGAAGTGTCAAAGTTCTGAGTTCATCGAGGCTCACGGTGCTATAGATCCCGCGGCCAATGATGAGATATTTGTTCGGAATCGGAAGATCGTTGAACAGCGGATCCCCTTCCCACCCGACATTCGAACCGCCTTTATAATACTTGGCGGTCCAGCTGAGAATGGTGGCATTCACGTCCCCCATCGGATAGATGAAACCGAGAGGCGTGATGCCGTGGGACTTCAGAGTGTTCAGCGACGTCTGCAATTCATACTGGAGCTTCGTTCTTGAAAGGCCGAACAGAGAAATATGATCCACAGAATGCGACCAGATGCACTGGCCGTTGGCCTTCAACTCTCCGACCTGCATCCAGTTCGCATAGTACGAATCTTTTCCTGTCCGCCCGGTGATGATTCCCCAGGTCGCTTTTATGCCGGATTTTTGCAAGGCCGGAAAAGCGTTCTGATAGGACACGAGCGCCCCGTCGTCAATCCTCACGGCAACGACAGCCTCAGCCGGATTGCCGGCCAAGCTTCCCCAAACCGTCAGAAAAACAATCATCACCAACAATTTTTTAAAGATCATGTTAGTCCCCTTTTTTTCTTGAATTTTTTTATTTTCCTAACTATTGCTACAAACTCTTGCCGGTTATTATTTGAGAAAAGTAAATTGGCACGCTTGGTCGAGTTGGAAACTTTCCAATAAAAAAATCGCCTGTGCAGGCGATGTTTCGACGCAAGCTTCCTTTGTGGGAATGCGAGAATCTGTTTAGTGCGGAAAAAGAAATTCTCCAAGAAGAAGCAAAATGAGCAAAGCCCCTATCGCGACAGAAATATAGACCAAGAGCGCCCGTTCTTTTTGCTTGATAATAGCTACGAGCCCGGTGATGAAAGACAAAACACCAGAAAGCATCGCCAAGAGCATTGAAATTGCGAGGATCGGCCGCGCAACAATATCCGCAAGCAGTGTGTTTCCAGCCGGGACCGATTTATAAAAAAAGCTGGCGAGCGACGCACCGGCAGAAAACAAAAAAAGCAGAACAGCGATCAGCCCGATTGACCATTTGCCTGATGCAGATTCTGGCGTCAAATATATTTTCATATTTATTAATGATTAGGAGCGCTTCAGCTTATCGATAAAATAATAAAGAATTGAGGCAAGGATCGACCAATAGAGAGCGAACACGGCGGCGACAAATGGAGGCGGCGGATCGTCATAAAATATATTGACCAAAGCAAAAGGTCCTATCAAGACAACTTTGATGGGAAATGAAATATGATATCCGGCGCTCTTCCAGGCGATCGGTGAATCCGTTCCCAAGAAAGACTTTTCGTGCCAGGGAAAGACCCGGGCCTCTGTTCCGAAAAGTGCGTTCGAGATAAACATAAAAACGAACGCCAAAATGAGGAAAAGGATGATGAATTTTGTTCTTGAAATTTTCATAACTATTTGGCAATATCAATCCTTGATAAACAGGCTATGCAAAAAAATGAAAAGAATTGCCAGCAAACCGACAATGACTGACGCAAAGACAAAAACAGACCGCTCTTTGTTTTTTATCACAGCTATGATCCCCAAGGCAAAAGCAACGACAGTTGCCAGAAATACAATCGGAACAGTCGCGTCCCACCAATGGTCGTCATAGGACAATGCGCCAAGCACGTTGACTAGGATAATTGAGGCGCCAATTGTTGTCAGGAAAAAAGCATTCAACGAGACAGACCATCGGCCTGATTTTGTTTGCGGCTTCAGCTGCATAAATTATTATCTCACTATATTGCAGGGATTGAATCTTTTCAGGATTGCGTCGGCCTTTTGACAAAGTTCGTCAAGGCTAAAGAATGCAAGTATTTCAAATTTTAACCTCAATTAACTATGTTTCTTCAAATAATCTGTAATATTTAAAAACCTAAAACTATCATTTATCTAAAGACGACCATTTAATCTACTTTTGATTATTTCAAGATTTCCTTGAAGTTCAGTGCTACCCGAATTGGTCTCGAGAGCTTTTTGCATTGACGTCAATGCGTCCTGATAATCCCCAGCGTTATAATACAAAACTCCCAAATTCCAATACGCTTTCCAAAATTTGGGATCCTTGTCGATAGCCGCCATATAGCCTGAAATAGCTAGATCTTTTTCATTTCTTCCCTCGTAAAGAACGGCCAAATAATGATATGCCGGAGCAGAATTTGGACTAAGCGCTATGGTTTTTTTCAGCTCTTCAAAGGCCAAGTCCGGCTGACCATTTTTGCTATATAACATCGCTATGTCGTAATGAGGATAAGGATCATATTGATTTATTTCGATTGATTTTTTGAATGCTTCGATGGCCTTTTCATCATCCCCCTGTCTGCAATACGCTTTTCCCAATTCGTCATATACCAGAGAACCGCTCGGGGAAGTTTTCTGCGTTGCAATATATAGAGTCAATTCGTTTTTCCAATCTCTGTTTCGAATAATTGTCCTAATAGAAAAAGCAATTAGAATTGTCGCAAAAACTATATGGATGAAATTTTTGTGTCTCGGGTACATTTTTAGCATCCAATCAAAGAAACACGCAATTATCGCAAACAGGCCTACGGATCCAAAATAGACGTATCTTTCTCCTAAAATCCAATTTGTTTTAATCGGCAAATGCGTGGGTATAAGTGAGATAAGAAAAAATGAAAGCCAGAAGAAAATACTTTTATTTTTTTTCCAAGAAAGCCAAAGAATGATGCCTAAAATAATGAAGAAAGATAAATATAAAGCATATTGCCTGCCAGTTGCATGCACATACGACATATTTTCGACTGGGAAAAAAGACAACGCTGACGGCCATATCGTCAGTTTAAAATAGGAGGAAATCACAATGGGAATCTGTATGAGCGGATTATAGTATTTTACAATAACCCCGTTGCTCTCCGGAATTGAGCCATCGCGGCGTTGGAAAGCCTGGGGCATAAAAATTGTGATGCAGATTGCCAGCACTAAAAGATACGGCATTAGCCTTTTCCATCTTATCCCATTTTTTTCAAATATCAGCTCATATAAAACAAATAATAGCGGAATTACGATCATTGCCTGCTGGCAGGATAACGCAGCCAAAAAGAGGATAAATGGAAGATATTTTTTCCAGTTCGCGGCATTTTTGAATAATATATAAGTGATTATAGACAGGAGAGCAAAAAAAGTTGACTGAACATAAGGGGAGGCGGAAATCCAAACCACGGCTTCTGTGAGGATGGGATGAATTGCAAATAGGCACGCAGCGAAAACAGCAAGCGGTTTTCTTTTGGATATGATATTTAATAGTACAAAGACAAGAAACGTATTAGCTATGTGGAAGATGAGATTGCTGGTAATCCTGAAAACCGAAGGATGAAGGCCAAAGGTAAAAGCGTCGAAAAAATATAAACTCCGCTGGATAATTCCCGCGGGAGAAGAAAAAACACCTTCGAGATAAGCGATATTAGGATTTGTCTTTATGGCACCCACATCATCAGAAACAAACTCATTGCCGGTCGAATTAAAGTATGTGATCAATACCAGAAAAAACAGAAGAATAAATATCTTTCTATTGTTTGAAATAAATTCTTTTAAATTAAAAACAGAATTCCGCTCTGGTGAAATCACCTGATTTGATGGAATGAGTTTTGTTTTAGCAAAAATATCCATGGATATGAAACTAACTATTCCTAAAGTTTTCTAAACTATGTAAGTGAGCAGGAATTTTTGAATTGCAGCGATGGTTTCGTCTTTAAGCTTCGGGTTGCTTTCAGCCACCCATTTGGCGAAATTATAGAGTTCCTGATTATCAACCCGAAGCCATTTCTTGTTTTTACGGAGGAAATAGAAAAGAGCAGTCATGGCAATCCTCTTGTTGCCATTTTCAAAGGGATGATTCTTCACCATCAAATAAAACAGAATGGAAGATTTTCCAATAAGACCCTTGTAGAACAAATTTCCGCCAAATGATTGAAAGGGAACGGCGAGACAACTTTCGAGTTTCCCGGGAAAACGCGAACCAAAATCAGGAATGGGCTCGTCCCACTTCATTGTTTCTCTGGCCAGCCGATAAGCGATGTATTCAACTTCCAATATTGAAATGGATTTTATTTTCATTCTTTGCCCAATAATTTCAAAGTCTCACCGTATTCTTTTATAGTTTTCTTGACTGATGCGTCTATTTCAGCTTTTTTCCTTTCCGTGAGTGATTCATCCAGAATTCCGCCCAATTCTTTTTTATCAACGACGAAATTCCGGCCGATTTTTTTGGCTTTTATTTTCCCGGATTTTATTTTTTTGAAAACAGCAACCCTGCTGATGCCCAGAAGCTGGGCGAGTTCAGCTGTAGTCAAATATTTTTTATCCATGGCTATATCTTAATCTATGCTAACCAATGAGTCAATAGTTAACAAAAAATCAGGCTTTATATAAGCCTGAAAAACATGGCTCCCGATAGTTAATATGTTCAGAATGCTTGAATTAAGGAGAATGGAGGAATCTTTGGAAATACTTAAATTAAGTTTATCTCAATATGCCTCATAGAGTCAATATGTCTTATAGAGCCTGCTCTACATTTCACTCTTTTTTCTTTTCCTTTCATTTTCCAATGCTTTTTCTATATTTTCGTGGATTCTTTGTGCCTCTTTCGCTTTTTCTTCCCATTCAGCTAAATTTGATGGTTTCCTGCCGAAACCATCTTGCGTATAACTAAGCTTCCCGTCCTTTCCAAATGTATACATTTCTCCGGGAAATCTCGGGTATTTTGGAAGCAATAATTTATTAAAAGAAATCCAGCTAGGATTCACGATTCTTTCTGGATATAACCACTCTTCTCTTGAGGCGGAAATATATCTTTCAGCGTTATTTTTTAACAATAAATTTATCTGCAAAACCTCCTTCTCTGATAATAATTTTGTTTTATTGATATCATCTGTCCTATGTATGATGTTATCGTATAGGCGTGAATTTGTTCTGTTTTCTAAGGCAATTTTTAATGTTGGGTTTTGCGTGTATTCTGGATTATAAAGTATCAAACAATGATTCATATCTATTGGAAAAAGCGTTCTTGTTCCTTTGTGAAAAATTGGAATACCATCCGCTCTTTCATATTGATGCCAGTCTCTGTTTGGATGATATTTTGGATTATATAAAGCAACTGGATTATCACTAACTATAAACTTTGTTTCAGATTTTTCAGCACTAACAATCTCTTTAGCTGATTCTATCCAAGTAACACAATGAGCAAGTCTAATCGCCTGCATATAGAGCATTAGTTCGTTTTGTGACTTTGCATTAGAAGATTTTTTAATCCAAAATATACCTCTTGGAGTTCTGAGAAGTTGAGCATCAATATACTCAAATAAATGACTATATCTTTCGTTTGCTTCACTCATCCAATCTTCAGACATAAGAGCTTCAAATGCTAATCTTCCCTCAATGTCTATTTTTCCAAATAAGTATTTTTCAATCTCGTCATTCTCTTCTCCGGTAAAAAGAGACCTAGTGGTATATAAATCTTTTTGGCAAAAGAAGCAGGACGGTCCCTTATGCAAAATTTCTTCCTTTTTAACGCAACTCCTTCCGGGGATAAAACAATAACCCGATTTCTTATCAAGACAAAAATAAGAAGTTTGCTCCTTTAGCATAAACCTCTTTTGATACCAAATTGGAACATAATGATTATTTCTAGAAATTTCCATAAGTATATACATTTTACGCTTATAGAGAACAAAATCAACATTTTTCAGTTGATTTTTAAGCGTTTTTAACATAAAATATAATTAACAATTTAATGCCTAACCCTTATGAGCATTCGTAAGGTATGGCGACAAAACCCACTACAGGAGCATCAAGCTCTCCGTTCAGAGCACCTGTAGTGGGTCATACTTGGAAACGAGTATGGGTGGCGAAAGCCATCGCTGGCGGGGAGCTTTATGCTTTTTGCCAGCAACAAAATTGCTGGTTTTAATTTATTAAAATAACAAGTATGGCAAAACAACTAGTCTGCACAACTTGCGGATATCTAGGAAGCCCGAAGAAAAAGGTTAAGGGTAGTTTCGCAGTGGAACTTATCCTTTGGCTGTTCTTCTTGCTCCCAGGCATAATTTATTCGGTTTGGCGACTTTCCAACAAACAAATGGTTTGTCCAAAATGCGGAAATACAAATATGATTCCGTCAGATACGCCTATGGGTCAAAAGTTGATTAGGGAAATAAGCCAAGTCCAATGAGAATGACAAGGAAAATATTATTGCCAAGAATCCAGAGAAGAAAAGATGCAAAATTGGCAAAATTTGTCGTTCATAACATCAATAATGAGCTTAAAAGTGCAAAAAAAGACTATAATCTAGTTCAAATGCAGTATTTCTTTGAAAGTGTCTACGACAGCAGAGAAAACAGAAAGGCTTGTTTAAGCCAAATTAAAAAAGCCACAGTAGGCTTAAATTGCAAATAACCGGACACCACGGGACAATTCAGATTCCAGAGCATTAAATTTGTATCTAACATTCAGCCTGCTCTACATTGAAAATTATAATTTTTTAACTATTCGCTCTACTGTCCCAGTCAAGTCCTTCTTTATTTGATGCTCCCAAACACGAATTACTTTCCAGCCTTCTTTTTTTAAAGCCCTAGCAACGATTTTATCTCTTTTCCTGTTTGTTTCAATTTTATCTTTCCAAAAATCAATTCTTGTTTTCGGCTCCCTATAATGCAGGGGGCAGCCGTGCCAGAAACAACCATCAACAAAAACTGCCAGCTTACTCTTGGGAAATGCAAAATCAGGTTTACCGATAATTCTGTAGTGTCTTCTCCATCCGATAATTCCATTCTTTCTAAATTCTCCCATTAAAAAAAGTTCAGTATTTTTATTATACCGACCTTTTATCAAAGACATTATTTCAGACCTTTTTTTCTCGGTAAAGACATCCACAAGCCTAATATTATTTGTTGTTTTTCTGCCATCTTTTAACAGCCGGGTCTAAATAATCCTCAAAAAAGTCCTCATAAGAGATGACGTTTGTCTGATTGGAATAAACCGGGTTATTTTTGATTCTATTTTCCGGCAAAACTAGAAATATCTTATTGTTTTTCATTTCATTCAATTGGGGTTCCGTGATGTCTTCATCAAGAGTGGTGAGAAAAAAGCCATATGCCTTGGTTCCTTCAGTGACAATTTGCCTCCATCTTTCCCTTAAGGTTCTTTTGGCTGTGAATATGATGCAACTCATAGGATTTTGTCTGTATTGTTCCTCGGAAGGCAGCAAAAAATCAGGCTTTCCATTGATGATGATTTGCTCATCAAAGGGGTAGTCGCATCTTTTGAAAAGTGTTCCGATTATTATTTCAAATACCTTCCCGGCACGGACCTTTCTTGACTGGAAAATGGACATATAGAAATCATTCAAGTCTTTAAACAATTCATCATTGTTTATATTTTCCTTGAAATGCTCTTTTATCAATTTATTTCCAAATAACTTCTCAGATTGGAGGTATTTAGCATAAATGGAATCGTGTATGCATTCAACCAAGTTGCTGAAACTTCCCTTTATTTTCTCAGATGTTATTTCCTTGCCAAGCATCTCGGTAAGACAGTTTTGAATCAGTTCCTCATTTGTAGGCATCTCGTGTCTAAATTTTTTGAATAAAGTCATATTATTTTAGTTTAAATATGTTTAATTACAGCTTTTGCTATCGTTTCAACCACCGGAACTACAATTGAATTTCCAAACTGACGATATGCCTGGGTTTCGGAAACAGGTATTTCAAAATTTTCAGGGAATCCCATTAGTCTGGCACATTCACGAGGCGTTAACCTGCGGGGATTTTTATTTTTTTGCTCTATCAAGATTTCGGAGCCGTCCTTGTAGTATCTTGCACTCAAGGTTCTTGTTATGCCGTTTCTGTTCGCTATCCCGAAACCAAATCCGTTTCCATTTTCCCTGTGTTTTTTCGCATAGCCCTGAAGATAATTCCATAGCTTATCAGACAATGTGTATTTGTCCGCAACCTTCTTTTCTAGAATATCTCTTAACTTCGGGCTTTTACTTGTAATTTTTGGAAAATTAAAAACAAAATCTTTTCCATACAGTTCTTTTCTAAAACCCACCATATAAATTCTTTCCCTGTGCTGGGGAACAAAATTTTGGGCATCAATCAATTTATAATCAAATGTGTATCCCAATTTATCAATTATTTCCCTTATGGTTCTGAAAGTGTTTCCCTTGTCGTGACTGGCGAGGTTTTTAACATTTTCAAGCATAAAGGCTTTTGGTTTCTTCTCTTTTAGTATCCTTTCAATTTCAAAAAATAGATTGCCCTGCTTTTCATCTTGAAATCCGTGTTTGCGTCCCATACTGACTTTTTTTGAAACTCCAGCAATTGAAAAGGGCTGACAAGGAAACCCGGCAAGCAAAATATCAAAATCAGGAATCTGATTTGAAGAAATTTTATTTATGTCTCCTGCCGGAGCATCCTTAAAGTTGTGCTTATATGTGATTTGTGAAAACTTATCCCATTCAGAAGTGAATACACACAGACCCCCGGCTCTTTCAAATCCGAGTCTGGTTCCTCCTATTCCGGCAAATAAATCTATAAATGTAAATTTCCCAGTTTTTTTATTGTTATTCTTCATATACGTGTTAATAAGCCAAAAGGAGCTTGCTATGTAATTTTACTCTTTTATACCCCAATGGTAAAGTTTTTTAAAATGGCTTACTTAAGCAATTATCTAATATTGACATCGGCATTATTTTCTGCTAAAATAAGTTGGTAATGTTGCAAATCCTTTGAAGTTGAACGCAGGGTCTTTCATTTTTTGAAGAAATGAATTAAATCCAGCCTCTTGAAACCCATATAGGGAAGCAACCGCTCTAATAAAACAGTATAGCGTTTAGTTAAGCTCAATATTAAAGTCCCAGTAAAGATGCAATGAGCAAGTTTTTCACGTCTTTCTTCAAAAAGACAATGTGATAAAAGCTTCTCCTCTTCTCCAAACCTAGGCAGTTGAGATAACAAACCATAAATATCAACTTTGCGTTGAATGGTTTCTTATCCCAACTGTTTTTTTGTATGTATTTTAGACCAGCAATTCAAAGTTGCTGGTTTTTATGTTATCAGAGGATAAGGAGTTTTATGAAAAATTAAGCAAAAAAGAACTTTCTAAGCAGGAAGTTTATAATGCAAGACAAAATATTGTCGGTTTTTTTGATTTGCTTTTTGAAGTTGATAAGAGGCTTGAGGAAGATAAGCAAAAGAAAAACAAGCACGATTCAGCTGTATGTTCAGCAGGCTCTACTTGAGACAAAATTGCAGGATAAAAAGTTTAATCAATAATTTTAACAATATGACAAAAAAAATTAAAACCACAAGAGAAAATATGCTCATTGAAGCTTTGGAAAATTTAAACAGTTCGTATAAAAAAATGATATCAGAAAGCATAAAGAAAGGTTTGGCAAGGAAAAAGAAAAATACAGTTTTAATGAGCAAGAAAACAACATATAATAAACGCAATATAAATACTAAATAACAACAAAAATACAAACCTATGAAATCAATAATTTTGGCAAGAGTTTCAACAGAAGAACAAAGGGAGGCAGGCAATTCATTGCCCGCTCAAACAGAACGCTTAATCAGCTATTGCAAACGAAAAGGATTTGATATCACAAAAAAGTTCAGTTTTGACGAAAGTGCTTATAAAACAAAAAGAGACGAATTTGATAAATTGGTTGACGAAGTTAGGAAGATATCAAAAAAAGAAAAGGTGGCTGTTTGTTTTGACAAAGTGGACCGCCTTTCCAGAAGTATTTTTGATAAAAGGGTCAGCGTGCTTTATGAAATGGCTCTGGCGGACAGAATTGAGCTTCATTTCGTTTCGGACGGACAAGTTATCAATAATCAGATGTCAGCTACTGAAAAATTCCAATTTGGCATTAACCTTGGCTTGGCAAAGTATTACTCCGATGCCATTAGCGACAATGTAAAAAGAGCTTATGAGCAGAAAATAAGGAATGGCGAATGGATTGGTCAGGCTTATATCGGATATAAAAATATAACGCTTGAAAACGACAAAAAAGATGTTATCCCTGATAAAGAAAGAGCCCATTTAATTCAGAGGATGTTTAGTCTATATGCTACGGGCAATTTCTCAATGAAGGAGCTTTCCAAAAAAATGTTTGAAGAAGGACTAACAAGCCGACAAGGAGTAAAGGTTTCCACAAGCCAAGTCCAGAACATTTTAAGGAATCCTTTCTATTACGGGACAATGATTATCAAAGGCGTGCCTTATCCTCATAAATACGAGCCCCTTATAACCAAACATCTTTTTGACAGAGTCAAAGACGTTATAAATGGCTATAATAGACAGAATTTCAAAAGGACAAATAAACCTTATATTTTCAGAGGTCTTATAAAATGTTCGGAATGCGGTTGCTCCATAACGCCAGAGCTTCAAAAAGGACACGTCTATTATCATTGCACCAACTACCACGGAAATTGCAAAAATGTATGTTGGTTACGAGAGGAAGAATTGACAGAGCAAATCAAGGGTATGTTCCAGAGCCTCAAACTTGAGCCTGATGCCTTGGAAAAGCTAAAAGATGAGTTAAGAGCGTCACACGAAAAAGAACAGCATTATTATGAGCAAAACCTTAACGCCATCAAAATAAAATTAGGACAAATAGATACGAGACTCAACATCTTATATGACGATAGATTGGACGGCAGAATATCACCAACGGAATACGACAAAAGAGTTAAGAAGTATAAAGAGGAGCAGCAAGAGCTGCTCCTTCAATATAATGAACACTCTGAGGGAGATAAAAACTTCTACATAACAGCAGGTAAAGTATTAGACTTGTCTCAAAGGGCTTGGATATTATTCAAGGATTCCGAACCAAAAGAAAAAACCCAACTGGTGGGTTTCTTACTTCAGAACCTTTCTCTACAAGGCAGAAAGCTTTTATTTGAGGTAAAAACTCCCTTTAGCGGCATTGTAGAATACTCCAAAACTAAAGAATGGCTCCGAGGGTGGGATTCGAACCCACGACCAAGGGATTAACAGTCCCCTGCGCTACCGCTGCGCCACCTCGGAATGCTTTGGCATTATACAAAGTAAAGTTGCGATTGGCAAGAGTTTACTTTAATTAATCTATAATTAGCTGATAAAATCCTTGACAAATGTATTATTTTTTGTTAGATTGCGAACACTTTGAATATCAGGAGAAGCTGAATATGGCAAAGGAAAAACCCAAGGTGAATTTCGCGAAGTATTGTGCTAAGTGTTGCTTCAACCCCGCCAATATCGAGGCTACTAATCACGAAACCACCGAATGCGAATACATCCTCACTTCAGCCTTTGCAAATGCCGATGGGAGTTGCCAAGGCTTCAGAGGGTACGTCACCTCTTCAGAGGCCGTTGCAAAAGCAAAAAAACAATCTTCCATTCATGTCTAGAAGAAACCAGCAAAAATGTTTCTCGAGACGCCTTTCACCGCCGGATCGCGAATTTTCGCGCCGGCGGCATTTTTTTATAGAAGAAAATTTTTATTTCTCCTGAATTTCCACCGAATCTATTTTCACCGGACTCGCCGGCTTCGAGTTTTCCCCCGAGCTGCTCATTGTGACTTCGGCGCTCGCGATCTTGTCGACCACATCCATCCCGCTCGAAACATGGCCGAAAATAACGTAGTTGTTTGGAAGATCATAGTCTTTGTGCATGATGAAAAACTGGCTGCCGTTGGTGTTCGGTCCGGAATTGGCCATTGCGACCGTCCCCCGCGTATATTTTCCATCGAGATTTTCATCTGCAAATTTGTAGCCCGGCCCGCCGGTCCCGTCGCCGTTCGGATCGCCGCCTTGGATCATGAAGTCTTTGATCACGCGATGGAAAATCGTCCCGTTGAAAAAATTTTCCTTTGAGAGCGCGACGAAATTGTTGGCAGTGATCGGCGTTTTTTTCACATCGAGATCGATCGTGATGTCCCCTTCGCTCGTCTTGAGAACGGCAGAATGGTTTTTGTTGGTGTCGATTTGCATGGCGGGTGGTTGCTTAGGATTAGAATCAGATTGACTTGCCTCATCCCCTGGAGGCTTGCCCGCCGTAGCTTCAGCGGAGGCGGGCGCACTCACCGAAAGCCGGTGGGCAGCCGGCGTATTGTCGGCAGTCCGATCGGCGTAGGTCTTGATATTGTATTGCTCGGCATCGCGGAGCACCGCCTGATTGGGCTGGTTGAAATAGCACCCGGAAAGGAAGAAAAGGCTTGCCGACGCAGACAACACCAGACCAATATTTGAAACCGATTTCTTTTGCCGCTTCATAACATTTATAAAATATCGCAACTGCGCTTTTTTGGCAATCGGACAAGACAAACCGCCGAAGGATGCTTGTTTATTTCCGATAGATCCGCAAGCTGTTTGCGACGACTGAAACGGAGGAGAAGGCCATGGCGGCGGCGGCGATGACGGGGTTCAGGAGTCCGGCCATGGCAAGCGGGATGGCCACGACGTTGTATCCGAATGCCCAAAAAAGATTTTGCCGGATGGTTTTGAATGTCAGGCGCGAGATTTTCACCGCTTCGACAACTTTTTCCAGATTGTTTTGGACCAGAATGATCTGCCCGGCTTCTTTCGCGATATCCTGCGCGCTGCCCATCGCAATTCCGAGATCGGCCTGCACAAGGCTTGGCGCGTCGTTGATGCCGTCGCCCACGAAAATTATTTTTTCACCTTTTTTCTGAAGATTTTTCAGCAAATCGGCTTTTTCGGACGGCAGAACTTCAGACATAATTTGTTTTATGCCGAGCTCTTTGGCGACCGCCTCGGCGGTTTTTTGGTTGTCCCCGGTGATCATCCCGACTTTGAGTCCCGCTCGACCGAGTTCGTCGACGATTTTTTTCGATTCATACCGGATTTCATCGGCAACGATGATTGCACCAACCACATCACCGCCGTGCGCGACAAACAACCGCGTGCCAATCCCGAGTTTTTCGTCATTCAAAATTTCTTCCGCCCATTTGGTGTCCAGATTATATTCTTCGAGCAGTTTTTTGTTCCCGAGAAGCAATCTTGTCTTGTGTTCAACGCATTCTCCGACAATCCCTTTTCCCCGAATTTCTTTTATATTGTTCACAGCCACGGTTTCTATATTATTTTTCCGGACATGATCAGCGACAGCCTTTGACAAAGGATGCTCGGAATGTTTCGCCAGACTGCCAGCTATCTTGAACAACTTTTTCTCATCGATAATTGATACTTTATACATCATATTTGATACTACTTCGGGCTTGCCCGAAGTGAGTGTCCCGGTTTTGTCGAAAACGACCATCGTGATGTCTTTCGCCCGTTCGAAACTATCCCCGCTTTTGAAAAGTATTCCGCTTTTGGCTCCGCGCCCCGTCCCGACCATGACCGCCGTCGGAGTGGCAAGCCCGAGCGCGCAGGGACAAGCAATGACCAAGACTGACACGGCGTTGATCACCGCCATTGAAATATTGCGGCTCGCAAGATACCAGCCAAAAAAAGTGACGAGGGCGATAAATATTATTGCCGGCACAAAAATTCCCGAAATTTTGTCAGCCAGCTTTTGGATCGGCGCTTTCGAAGCCTGCGCCTCCTCGACAGTCTTCACAATCTGCGAAAGCACCGTGTTTTCCCCGATTTCTGTCACTTTGATTTTCAGGACGCCATCCTGGTTGACCGTCGCTCCGAATACTTGAGAATTTCTTTTCTTCTCGACCGGGAGCGATTCCCCCGTGAGCATCGATTCGTCGACGTCCGATTCACCCTCGACAACGATGCCGTCCAGCGGAATTTTTTCGCCCGGCCGAACCGTCACTTCATCCCCGACTCGTATTTCATCGATATCCACTTCTTCTTCGCGGCCGTCTCGGACCCGCCGGGCTTTTTTGGCGCCAAGCTCCATCAATCTTCGCATCGCTTCCCCCGCTCTTCCCGTGCTTTTGGCTTCAAAATATTTCCCGAGGAGAATCAGTGTGACGATGAGCGCCGCTGATTCGAGATAGCCTTCGCGCCCCGAGAATATGGCAAACAAACTGAAAAAATACGCGGCGAGTGTCCCGAGCGAGATCAACGTATCCATATTGGCGCGCACTTTTTTGGCCTGCATCCAGGCCATCCGGTGAAACCGCCAGCCGAACCAGAAAACAACGACGGTCGCCAGTGCGAGATGGAGCCATACGGTCAGATCGACGCCGAAAAATATTTGCCGCGACCGAATTTTCACAAACATTTCAAGAATCAGCGGCGCGCTCAAAACCGCCGAGAAGAGAAACGCCCGCCAATTTTTTTGGATATCTTCCTGCCCGTGTTCGTGAGTCGGTTCGTGCAGATGCTCATGAAAATCTCTGGTCTCATTTGTTTCCTCGATCATATACCCATTGCTGATGATTATTTTTTTCACATCCTCTTTCTTCAAAATATCTGCGTCGTATTCGACATACGCTTTTTTGGTCGCAAAATTCACGTTCGCGCGCAAAATCCCTTTTGTTTTTAAAAGTTCTTTTTCGTTCGAGACCGCGCAACTGGCGCAAGTCATGCCGGATATTTTGAGCGTCAGCTTTTTTTGATTCATTAAAATTAATTGAATATATATTTGAGCGAACAAAAATTTTGAGCTTCGAGAATATTGCGTGCATCGGATTTTTTCCGAAGCAAAATTTCCGATAGCCTATTTGAGAAGCCAATATTTTTGTAAGCGGCGCTTATTCCACCACAAATTTTCCGCGCACCATTCCCATTCCGCAGGAAAAGCCGATGACACCTTTGTTCTCGGGCGTGAATTGAATGATATTTTCTTCCGATTTCAAGTTTTTTGAAATGCCATACGACGGCACAATGATCGTGCTTGTACATCCGCTCACGTTCTGCCCATTGATGACCCATTTCACCGGAACGCCTTGCTTCACGTTGAAAACGCTCGGCTCGAAACCGCCCGAAGTGACATTCATTCTGACAGTTTGCGCGCCTTCGGCTGACGGCTGGCCTGACGCTTGCGAAGCATCGGTTTGAGCGCTATTCCTCGAGCTGATCACATTTGTTTTCACCCCCTTTAGAGCCAGACCCGAATTCAAAGTGAAAATCGAAAAAAGAATCACCAGCACGCCCGCCACTTTCTGAAACACAGCAAAACCCCGATTTTTCGTCCACGAGGCCGTGATGCCAAGAACAAGAAGGGAGGGAAGCGTGCCGAGCGCGAAAAAAAACAAACTCAACCCCCCGACCAAAAAACTTCCGGAAGCGAGCGCAAAAATCTGCATGCTCTGCGTGAATCCGCAGGGAAGAAAAAAAGTGAGTCCGCCTAAAAGAAACGGCGCCGCCTTGTGCTCCGAGCGTTTCAATTCTTCCCAGCGCGAGGAGAATTTTTTCGGCATTTTCACGCCGGCAGATGAGAGCGAAGGCACCCATCCGAGAATATTGAGCCCGAGCCACGCCATGACCGCCGCGATGATGATCGTATAGATGGAAACGAAATTGCCGGAAATGTTCAGCTCGCCCCCGATCGCGCCCAAGAGTCCGCCCAAGATGAAGAACGCAGCCAGTCTCCCCGTGTGGAAAAACAAGTTCGGACGGACGGCGCCTTCGAAAAACCGACGAGCGCCGCTCTGGTATTTCTCTGAAAAAGCGATGACGACCGCCCCCACGACAGCGAGACAGGACGAGACAGACGCGACAAGGCCGATTAGAATGGATACGCCATATGTCATCGGCGCACCGCTTGCGCCTACTCCGCGCACTAGACCGGCGTTCAGGAAAAATCGATAAAGGAATAGGATGGCGAGAACAATCGCGGCCGCCGTGGGCCAGCCCGCAGAGCTTCGCAAAGCCTTGCTGGCGGGCCATTCCTGCCAGGCGGATTTTTTCTTTTCTTGGGCGATATTCTCCGGCTTGCGTTCAGAAACCGTATAACCGAATCTTTCAGCGGTATTTTTGAGCGCGGCGAAATCCGGTTCCGCTTCTTCAAAGAAAATTTCCGACGAATCAGTTTTTCGATCGACGCGCACATCGCGAACACCGGGAATATTTTTGAATTCGCCTTCGAGCAATTTTTCACAGCTCGGACAATGCATCCCCCCGATATATATTTTTTTTGAGCGCATATTTTGGCTATTTTGATAATCGGTTTATGCTCAATATCTCGTCGATCATCTCCTGCTTCCTTTTTTCATTGGCGCCGCGCATCGCGTTCATGAAACAGCTGTTGAGATGCCGCTCGAGCAATTTGTTGTTGGCGGATTTCAAAAGCCCCATCACGGCCAGATTCTGCTGCAAGATATCGACGCAATATTCTTTTTCATCGACCATTTGGATCACCCGCGCCAGATGGCTGTGCGCCTTCTTGAGCGCGATCACAATCTCTTTGCTAATTTCCATAATTTCAATGCTATTTTTTATATTTTCAGCCTTGCAACACCTCCCCCCTAGGTATACTCTATCCTACTACCCGGCTGGCTGTCAAATTGTTTCATCACCGCACTGTATATTTTTGAAAAAAAAATGTAATATAACAGTAGTAGTTGATACCGACTATGAAAAAATATCTTTTTGCAGTCATCGTCATAATCCTCGCCTTCTCTGCACTTCAATTGCGGAGTTCGGCCCAAGCCTCGGATTCAGGGCCGCTTTTTTCGTTCCGGGGCGTTCTGTACGGCATTCTGCATGAAATAAAAGAAGAGGCGGAAAGCATCGGGTCTGCCGTCCGCAATCCATTTTCGGAAACCGCCGCTTCCCCGACAGCTCAAACATCGGACGAAAACAGCTTTTCTTTCGCCGTGATGGGCGACACCCAGAATTTCAAAGCGAGCAATCCGAACGACTACTTTCAAAAAGTCGTGGGCGACATCGCAAAAATCAATCCCGACCTGGTCATCGCGACAGGCGACCTCACGGGGACCTGCGAAAGCTACACAGAATGCTTGGAAAAGCACAATGCCTGGAAAAAAATCGACGCGCCGCTTCTCGCAAAAACATATGCCGCAATGGGAAACCACGACAATGTCGGCAACAAAGGCGTGAAAGCCTGGCAGGACGTTTTCAATTTTCCGACCAACGGCCCAGCCGACCTTTCAGAGGCGGCCTATTCTTTTGACTTCAAAAATTCGCATTTTGTTTTTCTCGCGAGCGACGCTCCGGGCCAGCATCGGATCAACGAAGAACAAAGATCGTGGCTTGACCAGGATCTGGCCAGCAATGAAAAAGAGAACACTTTCATTGTTTTTCACGAACCGGCCTTTCCGGTGAGCTCGAAGATCGACGAAAGCCTCGACGCGCAGAAGTCCGACCGGGACGCCCTTTGGTCGATACTCGACAAACACAACGTGACGGCCGTTTTCAACGGCCACGAGCATATTGTGAGCCGGAGAAAAATCGACTCATCAGTCTCCCCTGGCGCAAAAAATTCGATCTATCAATTTGTCGTCGGAAACACCGACTCCTTCAATCACGATCTGCCGGAGCCAGGCATCGCCGAATATGCCAATCAAGGACAAGGCCGCTTCGGCATCGTGAGCGTACAGGGCAAAGAGATCACAGTGAAGATTTTTTCTTCGGACAGCCAAGAACTCAACTCTTTCACTTTCTCGAAATAATTTGCTCCGATTTTTGTAATATTGGATATAGCGAAGCAACCGCTATATCTTTTTAAATAGTATGAAAATAATATGGAGGAAACACCAAAAAACGAGGGTTGGGAAAGTCCCCGGCGAAGCAGCGCTCTGCTTTGGGTCATTGTCA
>DATGZC010000080.1:0-2775 GCA_035297345.1 Bathyarchaeia archaeon | reverse complement strand
CATCGGCGCGCCGGTGCGCTCCGGGCCGAAGTCCGGAAAAGCTTGCACGAATTTTCCCTCCACAAGCGCCGCCTGCGCCAAAAGTTCAGCAGCTGTCTTCGCCCCCTGTCCTCCGCGCGCATGGAAAATAATTTCGAAAATTTTCTTGTCGAGTTTCACGAAAGTATTATACCACACCTATGCAAATGCAAAAAGAAATCGGGCCTTTTTCCGACCCGATTTCTAAAACTATACCAAATACTAAATACCAGATACCAGCTGCTATTTCGCCAGTTGTGCGTCGATCGTTTTTTTCAACTGGTCGTACTGCACGACTCCGCCGAAGAATTGGTCATTCACGAAGAACGCCGGCGTGCCGGAGATTCCAAAATCTTGCGCCGCTTGATTGTCGGCTTTGATTTTGTCGGCGTATTTTTTCGAAGACACACACTGGTTGAACTGCGTCAGATTGAGGCCGCTGATCGTCGAAGCATACGGCATCGCGCTGAAAGTTTTGGCCGCGCTCCAGGTTTTTTGATCGCCATAGAGTTTGTCCGCCATTTCCCAGAATTTTCCTTGCTCGTTGGCACACTCGCCCGCCATCGCCGCGTCGTTCGCCTTGTCGTGGATGGAAAGCGGCACTTCTTTGAAGACAAACAAAACCTTGTCCTTATAATCGCTCATCGCTTTCTTGAGAGACTGCTCATAGAAAGAAGCACAATATGGGCACTGAAAATCACTGAAGAGAACCAATTTCACTTTCGCGTCTTTCGGACCGACTTGCGCGTCGTCATCGTTGATTTGCGGCAAGGTCAGAAATTTGCCAGGCTGTATGCCGATTTGGGCCGTATCAATGAGATATTTGTCGCCCTGCTTTTGGAAAATATCCTGCGCCTGGGTATAGATATCCGTTTTTGTCACGCTATCGTCGAAAACAAAAGCCGGAAGACTCTTGATCTTCATCTGATCAATCAAAGTTTTTCCGTCCGCGCTGTCAAACTGCACTTCTTTGACCAGAAGCGTCGGCATCACCCTCTTCATCATTTTGACGGCGTCCGTCACGTCGCATTCTTTGCAATTCGAATCATTCAACACTTGGACCGTTACAACCGGCTCGTTGTAGGCGACCCACGTGCGTCCTTCAAAAGGAATCACATCCAATTGGCGCATTGCCCGCGGAGAAAATCCGCTGCGGCTCACGAATTGCGCCACATCGACGAAAATGCTTCCGACGAGAAGTCCGGCCAAAAGGATGATTATGGACAAATAGTTTTTGGTCCGCTTTTTGAAGTCAACCTCCTTTTGCTCTTCGCTTTCGTTCACTTCTGTCTCTGTCCCCTCCTCCTTTTTCTCCTTTTTTTCTTCGTCCATAACGTATTTGATTAATGAATAATAAATTATATATCCCGGTCCGCCGAGAGCATGTCCGCCGAGAGCGGAATTATTGCTGGGGCTGATCCTGGCCGCTGTCCGGCACCGGTTGTGGATTTTGCTGATCAGGCTGTCCGGCATTCTCATCCGCGCTTGGATTCTGGCCTTGAACTTCCGGTTGCGGTTGAACTGGGGCCGTCGGAGCCATCAAATTGACGTCCTGCTTATATTTCGGAACGAGATAGTCATAATATCCGATTGTGATTCTTTTCTGCGCTTCGGACTTGAGCGCCACTCCGACCAGAAAGCCAAGAATGAATATCAGAAGAAGATTGATCCCCTTTTCGGTTATTTTGAATTTTTTCATATTTGATATTTTAGCGGTTTATAATGTCCCCAAAGTCTAGCAAATAGTCATTTTTTCTGCAAGCCAGGCTCAAATTTTCACCTCATCGTTCAAATTCACCCCATTTTCGTCGCAAAATCCCGCCGGGACTTCGAGGACATAGCCTGCATAAGTCGGCGAAGTGAAGGTGCGCGGATCGGAAGGCGCTATATTTTTTTCGCAGCCGGTCACCCGCCCGTTCTCTATCCAAATTATATCAATTGGAAACCGCATTCCTTTCATCCAAAAATGTTGAGCATCGTCTTCCGGCATATCAAAGAGCATCCCTCGCCCTTTGGGCAGATTCGACCTCCCGCCGAGTCCCAATTCGATTCTTGACTGCGTTTTCACCACTTCAGCTTTGACCAAGACATCACGAACATACACATGGTCAATTTTATTTCCATTGAGGGCAATCACTTCGCTCAAGATATAGTTCACGAGAATGACAAGAATTGCGACGCTGACAGCTATGATGAGTATTTTGATCTTGGTTTTATTTTGCATATTTTTAGGCAGGCCCCTTTAGAAAAGGGGAAAAATTTGTATTTACCAGCTTAATTATTATGATATAAATTATCGCAACTATCATTATTATACCCACTTTTCCCATCGCCCTCAAATTGAGCGCCAAAATACCGATCAGGATGCTTGAGAAGAAATAGATTCCAAAGATATATCTCTCGTTGATGCCGCGCTCAATCAGCAAATAGTGCATATGCCGGCGGTCTTTTTGAAAAACCGACTGCCCGGCCCGCCATCTTTCCCACGTCACTCTGACCAAGTCTAATATCGGGATCAAGGCCGCCGTCATCACAGTCGCGATCTTCGCGCCCGCAAAGATCGAGAGGCTCGCCAAAACGAACCCAAAAAACCAGGCTCCGCTCGTTCCAGCCAAAATTTTCGCCGGATTGAAATTGAAAACCAAAAAGCCGAGCACCGCTCCACCGGCAATCGTACACAAAATAGCCACGGCCGGCTGATTCACTTCCGGTTTGAAGCTCAAAAAAAAGACGGCTGCGAGCGACGCAAAGGCCACG
>DATGZC010000079.1:0-2641 GCA_035297345.1 Bathyarchaeia archaeon | reverse complement strand
GACGGATCCCCCAGCAGAAGATCGACTTCCGCCGGGCGGAAATATTTCGGGTCGATCCGAATGATGGTCTTTTTCGTTTTTTTGTCGTAGCCGATTTCTTTCGTCCCTTTTCCTTTCCAAACGAGATCCATTTTCAAAATTTTCGCGCACTCTTCGATGAAATCGCGGACGCTGTGCGTTTCACCGGTCGCCAAGACAAAATCTTCCGGTTGTTTTTGCTGAAGCATCCGCCACATTCCTTCGACATAGTCTTTGGCATATCCCCAGTCGCGTTTGGCGTCCAAATTTCCGAGATAGAGGCATTTGTCTTTTCCTGACACGATGCGGGCCAGTCCCCGAGTGATTTTTCTCGTCACGAAAGTTTCGCCGCGGCGCGGAGATTCGTGATTGAAAAGAATGCCGTTGCAGGCATACATGCCGTAGCCTTCGCGATGGTTCACTGTGATCCAGTAGGCATAGAGCTTGGCGCAGGCATAGGGCGAGCGGGGATAGAAAGAAGTCGTTTCTTTCTGAGGAGTTTCTTGGACTTTTCCGAAAAGCTCACTCGAGGAAGCTTGATAGAATTTGGTCTTCAAACCTGTTTCTTTGATGGCATCCAGGATTCTCAAGGCCCCGATTCCCACAACATCAGCGGTATATTCAGGAATGTCAAAACTCACGCGAACATGACTTTGCGCTCCGAGATTATATATTTCATCCGGTTTTATTTTTTCCAGGAGTCTCGTGATATTGCTCGAGTCTGACAAATCGCCATAATGCAAAAACATTTTCACTCCGTTCACGTGCGGATCCTTGTAAAGATGGTCGATCCGGCCCGTGTTGAACGAGCTTGAGCGGCGTATGATGCCGTGAACTTCATATCCTTTTTCAAGCAGAAGTTCTGCAAGATATGATCCATCCTGGCCGGTGATTCCGGTGATAAGCGCTTTTTTCATCATATTATCGTCTAAAGATAACAAATTCTTTGATTTTTGTCCTCATTTAGTCTACCATAACAATATGGAAAATTCAACGTATATCCGAAGAAAACCGGCCATCAGCGTCATTATCCCTTGCTTCAACCACGGGGAATTTTTGGACGAGACGGTCGAAAGTGTTTTGAGTCAAACTTTCAAAAATTATGAAATAATTGTCATCGACGACGGATCGACGGATGCCGGCACCTTGCACGCCTTGGATCGATTGGAAAAAAGATATCCTCAAATCAAAATCATCCGTCAGTCGAACGGCGGTCCGTCGAATGCCCGGAACAATGGAATCAAAATTTCGCGGGGAGAATATATTTTGCCCCTTGATTCTGATGACATCATCGAGCCGCGTATGCTTGAAAAATGCCACGCGACGCTTTCAAAGAACCCGAAACTGGGGTTTGTCTATACATATACTCATTATTTTGGTGCAGAAGACTTTGTCTGGAAGAATCCGGAATACAATTTCTTCGATCTGCTCTCGTCGAACCAGACGACGGTTTCAGCGCTCACGAGAAAAAAAGCCTGGGAAGAAGTTGGCGGGTTTGATGAGGATGAGAGGAACGGATATGAAGATTGGGAATTTTGGATCAATCTTGGAGATCATGGCTGGTTCGGAATGCTGATCCGGGAGCCGCTTTTCAACTACAGAAAGGCCGGCAAATCGAGAATGGGAACAACGGAGTTGAAATATCAAAAAGCGGTCGGATATATCCGCGAAAAGCATCGACACTTGTATTCAAAAGAATCACTCGAAAAGATAAAAAAAGAATGGAAATCGGGGAAAGGCGACAACATTCTGATGAACCTTGTTGCAAAGCTCGAAGGGGCCGGTTTATACGATCAAGCGCTATGGAAAAGGCATCCAATCGCGGCTTTCGGCCGATTGGTGCCCGTAAGAGTGAAAAGAAAAATAAATTCTCTTTTCGGAAAGAGAATCTTTGACACGAGCTACTATCATCGCTCTTGAGATTGATCGATCTTATTTCTTTGCTATCAAAAAATTGTTCATCCCTAGCTGGAAATATTTGTGTTTTGCGGTTGTGAAACCGACCTGCCGGCAAAGGCCGAGCAGGATTTTTTTGTTGAAATAGTTTTTATGGTCGTCAATTTCCTGTTGGCTCACCATCCGCAAAAAAGCCAAAAACTTCAAGACGGGTTTTCCAAAAAAGCTGGGAGCTGTGAGGAGCAGAATTCCGCCCGGTTTCAGCACTCGATGAATTTCTTGCAGGACGTCGCTCGGGCTCTCCAGATGTTCCAAATTGGCAAGCGAAGTCACGGCATCGAAAGAGCTGTCATCGAAAGGCAATGGACAGGCCAAATCATGTTCGGCGAGCCTTATCTTCTTGTCTGGATCCGCTCCGTTCGTCGATATATCCAATCCAACGCCAGCCCTTAGCTTGTCTTTGATTTTATATAAAATTTTTCCGTTATACCCGCATCCTACGTCCAATACTTTTGAATCAACGGGAATGTGCTTCTTGATTTTTCTGAATCTCAAAGCGCAAAGAATATTTTCAAGAAATGGCTCTTTTTTCTCAAAATGAGCGGATTGGCGGTCCATTTATTTCAGCAGATTATATTTTATGACGCACCAGACCGCTTCGAGTCCGTCCTTCAGGCCGATTTTTTTGCCTTCCGCATAAGTTCTTCCTGCATACGATATGCCCACT